>NZ_JBTLNE010000079.1:0-12541 GCF_054457435.1 Halovulum sp. GXIMD14793
ACGCTTGAGCAATTTGAGGGCTCCGCGCCCGGCGCGCTTGCCCAAAACGAAACCAACGAATATGAAAACCAGACCCGCAGACTCTCGTTATGAATGAGGGAGCCTCGGGGGGCAGGTCATTATCACTGCGTTTCAGGATAATCTTTTGTCTCAGGTTTATCCCGAAACGCTTTAGTATCTGCGTATGGCCCTTGGTCGCGTCACAATTTGGAGAACTTGCGCATGAGAAACGCAGTTGAAGATATGTACGCATTCATTGACCACATGAAAAGCCGAGGCTGGGTCAACGGCAAGCATCAGTATGAGCTGCTGAAAGGCGATTGGATCATCCTGTTTGATACCTCTTCATGGATAGAGGTCGGCACGCGGACGGAGCCAAGGGTCTTCGATGTTCCTGTCCCTGCCAAGAATCTGATGCAATGGACCGAAAACCTGATTTCCCACTTGTGTAAAACCAGCGATGCTTTGAACACTGGCTGTGAAATCCAGAGTTCTCGGACCAGTTAATGTCGGAGGCAACAAACGGCATGAACGTTAGAATGATAAAAATATTTGGCCCGGCGAACCCAACGCGCATCGCAGTCGCAATGCCAGATGGAAGTGGGTTCACGTTCAAGGAAGGTACACCCGTCGAAACGGGTGCTGAAATACTAGGCGAAGCTATCAAAGCCTATGAAGAAAAGCACGCCGTTAATCCCGAACGCTTGAAGTTCGTGGCCAGTTTTTCGGCCCTGTGCGGCGTCAGTCCGGTGCCTGCGCTTCATCCGGCAAGATAGTCCGGCACAGGTTGAACAAAGGCGGGATCGTCCCTCACCGGACGAGGTCTGTAGATGACGCCGAATATTCTCACTGCGCAACTTGAAGCGCGAGACAAAGCGGGGCGCTCTACGTCTCATCCGACACATGCATGCAGCGGCCCAACCGAACCGGACCATCAATGACTGCGAAGAGAAGTGTGACCCGGATGAGAGACAACGATTCCTACAGCACGGAAATGACACAATGAAATGAACTTGACCCAAACGCCCGATTAGAGAAGTGACCCTTCACTGCAATTGCCCCAATGTCCGGTTCGGCGAATATGAATTTGAGACGCGTTGACCCTTTTCCCTTAAGTAATTATCGATGTGCTGAAGGGCTTTGTAGAGTATGTTAATCACTCCCAAACGAAACATGATTGTCCTAGTCTCAATCATCATGATCCTGGTCATGTTTGCCATTGTACCATGGCTGACGAAAACCCTGCCTTCGCCAATTGGATATTTCAGCGTTTTCCTCATATATTGGGTTGGGTTTTGCCTGCCTTTCGGGCTTTGGTTTCAGGGTCGAAACGCGATCATCAGCAACCTCTCTTTTGACTTCGGGGCCAATAAATGGGTGCCTTGGGCTATTGGTGTCCAAGTTGCACTTGTCGGTATCTCGAATTGGTTCTTGCTGCCATATGGGCCTCTCGTTACGGCTTTCTTACTCGCTGTGGTATTTGGCACCGTGAACGGCTTTCTCGAAGAGCTTTTCTGGAGAGGCGCTTATCTAGAACAAGGAGGTCGCCAAAGCGCAAAGCTCATGGCGGTGAGCGCTACACTGTTTGGGATTTGGCATCTGGCGCTTGGTTCTGCGTATGGTGTGATCTACGAAGGTGGCGTTCTAGCATTGGTTTGCGGTGGATTTGTTTTGGGCGTGTTCTGGACGTTTGTCGCCTTTCGAACGGGTAAAACGGGATGGACGACAATTGCCCACATTCTGACCAATATTGCAGCATTCACGGGTTTGATTGCTTCGAACTTCGTAGGATAGATTGCCCTTCCCATGGTTTTGATGAGATCAAGCAAAACATCCACAATTTCGAGACTGTCCAGAGTTCTGTGCCCTGGCGCTTTGATTACGCCATTGGGAAGCGGTCTTCGAACATGATCGCCAACTGGCTCTTCACTGCGTGCCATTCGCGCACGGAACGCTTCCACTCCTGAGACGTAACATTCAGCGCGAGATAGATCAATTTCGCGGCCGCCTCGTCGCTGGGGAAGTGACCCCGTGTCCGGGCGGCGCGCCGGATTTTCGAGTTCAGCGCTTCAATTGCGTTCGTGGTGTATATCAGCCTGCGCACCTCGGGCGGGTAGTCGAGGAAGGGGATCACCTCGTTCCAGGCCCGCCGCCAGCTCGGCGCAATCGCTGGGTATTTCGCGGCCAGGTCACTTTCCTCGAACTCGGTCAGCGCGGCCTCTGCAGCATTGGCATCGACCGCAGTATAGACGGTCTTCAGCGCTACCGCCACGGCCTTGCGGTCCTTGTAGCTGGCGAAGCTCATGGAATGGCGCAGAAGGTGGACGATGCAGGTTTGGACCTGGGTTTGGGGTACTTTGCGGGAGGGGGCGAAATGACACGTTAGGCCCCTTGCTGGGAATTTCACATATCGGCGCTTACCATTGCACCATATGACGGCAGTTTTGACGCCATCCCATTCGAAGAGGGCGAAGAACCAAAGTACTTCTTTTATGGCAAGTCCGCATCAGATCGGCGGCTGGTTGATATCCATGTATTTCGCAATGGGCAGGAAATCTGTCCAAAGCAAAATCTCTCTTTTGTGCTTATGGATGGCGACATCATCCAGGTCGGTGAGTTGGTGTGTTAATGGGCGAAGCAACATGCGCGCATAAAAGGCGCATTGTTAGGCAATTAACAGAACTTAACCTGCCTCACTGACAATCCGCTCCCCAAATATGGCTGAGCCAACCCGGATATGCGTGGCGCCCAGTGCAATGGCGCTTTCGAAATCGGCGCTCATGCCCATGGACAGGCCCGTCAGGCCGTTGCGTTTGGCCAGTTTGGCCAACAGGGCGAAATGCAGGCTGGGTTCTTCATCGACAGGCGGGATGCACATCAGGCCGGTGATGCTAAGGTCGTAGGTCTTACGGCAGGTGGTGACGAAGCTATCGACATCTGCGGGCAGGACGCCGGCCTTTTGCGGCTCTTCGCCGGTATTGAGCTGAATGAACAACTCCGGGCACTGGCCCATCTCCTGGGCCATATCGGCAATGCGCCGGGCCAGTTTTTCGCGGTCTAGCGTGTGGATGGCGTCGAACAGTTCCATCGCCGGGCGGGTCTTGTTGCTTTGCAGGGGCCCGATCAGGTGCAGGTCCACATCCGCAAAACGCGACCGGAAGCCAGGCCATTTGCCCTCAGCCTCCTGCACGCGGTTCTCGCCAAAGATGCGGTGGCCTTGGGTCAAAACAGCCTCGACCCGTTCATTGGGCTGGACTTTGGAAACCGCGATCAGCCGGACGGAACCGGGTGCGCGCCCGGCCTCGGCCTCAGCCTTGGCAACCCGGTCTGTGATCTCTTGCAATGACATGCACGCCTCATACCGCGTGCCGTCGCAGAAGGGAATGTTTGACAGCGCATCGGACTGCAGAAAAGATCACCTTCATGTCCAATGATCTGCCAACCGAGATTGCCGCCCGCGAAGATGATCTTGTCGCACTGACCCGCGACCTGATCCGCATTCCCACACTGAACCCGCCGGGAGAGCATTACCGCGATATCTGCCTCTATCTGTCCGACCGGTTGCGCAAGCGTGGGTTTGATTGCCGCCTGCTGCGCGCCGAGGGGACGCCGGGGGATTGCGAAGACTACCCGCGCTGGAACCTTGTGGCCCGGCGCGAGGGTGGGCGGTCCGGGGAATGCGTGCATTTCAACTCCCATATTGATGTGGTCGAGGTCGGGCATGGCTGGGCGGTTGATCCGTTCGAAGGTGTGGTGAAGGACGGTCGCGTTTATGGCCGCGGGGCCTGCGATATGAAGGGCGGGTTGGCGGCCTCGATCATCGCCGCAGAGGCGTTTGTCGATCTGCATCCGGATTTTGCCGGGGCGGTGGAAATCTCGGCCACGGGGGATGAGGAAACCGGGGGCTATGGCGGTGTGGCCTGGCTGGCGGAACAGGGATATTTCGACCCCAAGCGCGTGCAGCATGTCATCATCCCCGAGCCGCTGAACAAGGATCGTATCTGCCTGGGCCATCGCGGTGTCTGGTGGGCCGAGGTGGAAACCCATGGCCGGATCGGCCACGGCTCTATGCCGTTTCTGGGGGATTGCGCCATCCGTCATATGGGGGCTGTGGTGGAGCGGATGGAAACCGATCTGTTTCCCGCCCTGGGCGCACGCAAAACCGCGATGCCGGTGGTGCCGGAGCCTGCGCAAAGCTCTACCCTGAATATCAACTCCATCCATGGCGGCGAGGCAGAGCGCCCGGGGTTCACCGGCTATCCTGCACCGGTTGTGCCTGACAGTTGCCGGATGGTGATCGACCGGCGTTTTCTGATCGAAGAGGATATCTCGGAGGTCAAGGCAGAGTTCCGGTCGCTGCTGGACGGGCTGAAAGAGACGCGCCCGGATTTCGACTATACCCTGAAGGACCTGCACGAGGTCATCCCAACCATGACCGACCGCGACGCCCCCGTGGTCGCAGCGGTGTCAGAGGCGATCCGCACGACCCTTGGCACCGATCCGGATTACGTGGTGTCGCCCGGCACCTATGACCAGAAACATATCGACCGGATCGGCCGGATGCATAACTGCATTGCCTATGGGCCGGGCATCCTTGACCTTGCCCATCAGCCTGACGAATGGGTCGGCATTGCCGATATGGTGGAAAGCGCGCAGGTGATGGGACGGGCCTTGATGCGGTTGCTGACCGATCAGGAAGCTTAGCGCATCATGCGACTAGCCCAGGCCATCTCACACCGCCTGAAAGCTAAGGTTGCAACGCGTTAGATGATTCAAGTTTGTCGCATGACGCTTTAAAAAGGCAGGCCGATATAGTTTTCGGCCAGATCTCGCCTTGCCGTTTCGGACTGGGACAAGTGATGCAGGGTAGCTTTGCGCATCTGGGCGGCAAAGCTGTCTTCGCCCTCAAACTGGTGCAGCATTGTGGTCATTTGCCAGGAAAAGCGCATGGCCTTCCAGATCCGGGTCAAAGCGCGTGTGGCATAGGCATCTATGCCGGTTTCTTGCCCCCGTTTCATCGCATTGATCAAAGCCTCGTGCAGATAGAAGACATCCGAGACTGCAAGGTTCAGCCCCTTTGCACCGGTGGGCGGCACGATATGGGCGGCGTCGCCGACCAGAAACAGGCGGCCCCAGCGCAGCGGTTCGCTGACAAAGGATCGCAAGGGGGCGATCGACTTTTCGATGGCCGGGCCGATCACCATTTTCGCGGCTATGTCAGAGGGAAGGCAGGTTTTCAGCTTGTCCCAGAAACGCGCATCGCTCCAATCCTCGACCCGATCGCTCAGGGGCACCTGAACATAATACCGGCTGAGCCTGTCATTGCGCATCGACGCCAGGGCAAAACCGTTCGTGGAATTGGCATAGATCAGTTCATCATGGGCGGGCGGGGTCCGGGACAGGACGCCCAGCCAGCCGAACGGATACACACGCTCAAACTCGCGCCGTTTATCCTCCGGGATCGTTTTGCGGCTGACACCGTGAAACCCATCGCAGCCCGCCACATAGAGGCACCCCAGACGATGGCGGGTGCCGTTCAGTGTATATTCAACGGCTGGCGCAGTGCTGTCCGCGCCGACAATAGCGACATCCTCGACGCCATGGATAATCGTGGCACCCATGGCGTCCTGCGCGGCGTAAAGATCGGCGGTCACCTCTGTCTGGCCGTACACCATCACCTGCTGGCCGGTCAGTTCCTTGAAGTTGATCCGTACCATCAGGTCGTCATCCGTCAGATAGCAGCCCTCATGCGGGAAACCTTCGCGATGCATGCGGTCCGCAACGCCCGCTTTTTCCAGCATCTTCACGGTGCCAGTCTCCAGCACGCCTGCACGGATGCGCGAGAGAACATGATCACGGCTGGCCCGTTCCAGAACAACGGTTTCCACCTCTGCCTTGTTGAGCAGTTGCGACAAAAGCAAACCAGACGGGCCTGCACCGATGATTGCAACTTCGGTCTTCATTCAACGCAACCTTTCGGGACTTTGCGGCGGATTGATGGTCTGTAGCAGATTAGCCTGCTGCGCCCAGAAGGCGCATCGCGTTTTCCTTCAGGATCAGCGGGCGCACTTCATCCTTGAAGGGGGCGACCTCGAAATCGGCCAGCCAGCGGTCGGGGGTGATGGCGGGCCAGTCAGACCCGAACAGCATTTTTCGTTTCAGGATCGAGTTGGCGTATTTGATGAAAATCTCCGGAAAGTATTTCGGCGACCAGCCTGACATATCAAAATAGACATTCGGCTTGTGCTGCGCGACGGCCAGCCCTTCCTCCGTCCAGGGGAAGGAGGGGTGCGCCAGAATGATTGGCATGTCGGGAAAATCCACCGCGACATCATCCAGATGCATCGGGTTGGAATATTTCAGCCGCATCCCCATACCGCCCCGCATGCCCGATCCGACACCGGTCTGCCCGGTATGGAACAGGGTGATCACCCCTTCCTCGGCGCAAGCCTCAAGCACGGTATAACAGGCCTCCCGGTCATTGGGGTAAAAGCCCTGCATCGTGGGATGAAACTTGAAACCGCGCACGCCAAAATCCCGAACCAGCCGCCGAACCTCGCGCGCGCCAACCTTACCCTTATGCGGATCAACGGAGGCGAACGGGATCAGGATGTCGTCATTTTCGGCGCAAAGTTCTGCTACTTCTTTGTTAGAGTATCGGCGAAACCCGGTTTCACGCTCTGCATCCACGGGAAAGATCACTGCGGCGATGTTCCGTTCCCGATAGTAATTTGCAGTATCCTGCACAGTTGGTAGCATACCCTTGGCACCCGCAGGATTCTTGAAATAGGCCGCCATGCCGGCCTGAAACTCATTATAGCCGTCATCGCGGCAGTCCTGGCAGGGTTCTTCGGCATGTGTATGGAAATCGATGGCTTTTACTTTTGCAAAATCGACCATTCCAAACTCTCCCGTCGGATCATGACACTGCGCCTGAAAACCGCTATAAAGAAAAACTGTTTACATATAAAACAAAAATGCAATGCTCGATCAAAAGGGGCTTGAAATGCACGATGGGACGGCCAGCGCGAAAACGGCAATCCGGCTTGAGATTGATGGCGACATTGCAACGTTGGCCTTTGACCGGGCGGAAAAGCGCAATGCCATGAATGATGCGCTGATCGACGAACTGGATGCTTTTTTCTCTAAACCACCTGAGGATGTAAACGCGGTCATTCTGCGCGGCGAAGGCGGGCATTTCTGCGCCGGTCTGGATTTGGTTGAGCATGAGCATCGTGAGCCGGTCGAGGGTGTGTTTCACTCGCGCAACTGGCATCGGGTGTCTGAACTGATCGAATTTGGCGGGCTGCCGGTAATTTCGGTTCTGACCGGGGCGGTGATCGGCGGCGGGCTGGAAATCGCGGCCTCGACCCATGTGCGGATCGCAGAGCCCTCGGCACGGTTTCAGCTGCCAGAAGGGCGGCGCGGGATTTTTGTCGGCGGTGGCGCGACAGTGCGGGTCGGACGTATTCTTGGGCCGGACCGCATGCGGGAAATGATGCTGACCGGCCGAAGCTATGGCGCAGAGGAAGGTCTGGCACTGGGGCTGGCGCATTACGCGGTCGAGGACGGCGCGGGGCTTGCTTTGGCCAAACAGCTGGCACGCAAGATCGCGGACAATGCGCCATTCTCAAACTACTTGATGATCAACGCCATTCCGCGGATCAACGACATGGCGCGGGGCGACGGGCTGTTTGCGGAAAGCCTGTCGGCAGCGCTGGTGCAGACATCCGATGGCGCCAAGGAGGGGTTGCGCGCTTTTCTGGAGAAGAGAGAGCCAAAATTCCGGTAGGCTTACCCTTGCATGATGGTATGAAGAGCGGAGTGTATGGAACGGCAGTCTTGTGAACTGTTGCAGATGCAACTATCAATTTTGTCTATGAGGGTTCCATAGTTCGGGAAAGGCGCTTTCGGGCGCGTGTTAAAGATGGCGAATCAGGGAGAATGTCCATGAAGGTAGGAAGCTTTTTCAAAGGAGCGCTGCTTGGTGCAGCGGCAACTGTCGCGGTATCCGGCGGGGCATGGGCGCAGGAGGTGACGCTGCGGCTGCACCAGTTCCTGCCACCGCAGGCGAATATCCCGGCCAAGATTCTGGTGCCCTGGGGCGAACAGATTGAGAAAGCCTCGGACGGGCGGATCAAGATCCAGCATTTTGACGCAATGGCTTTGGGTGGTCGCCCGCCCGAGTTGCTGGATCAGGCCCGCGATGGGGTTGTCGATATCTCAATGACGGTTGTCGGCTATACGCCGGGTCGGTTCCCGCGCACCGAAGTGTTCGAGCTGCCCTTCATGATGACCGATCCTGTGGCAACCTCGAAAGCCTACTGGGAGATGATGGACACCAACTTTCAGGAAAGCGAATACAAGGGCATGAAGATCCTTGCGGCTTGGGTGCACGGCCCGGGCATGTTCCACACCAAGGAGCCGATCAACGCGCTTGAGGATATGAAGGGTAAGACACTGCGCGGTCCGACCCGGATTATCAACGACCTTCTGTCTGAACTGGGCGCAGAACCGGTGGGCATGCCCCTGCCAGCAGTGCCCGAAGCGTTGTCAAAAGGCGTGGTCGGCGGCACCGTGATCCCGTGGGAGGTCACACCCGCCATCCGCGTTCCGGAACTGGTCAGCAACCACACCGAATTTTCTGGCAAAGAAGCGCTGTACACCGCAGCCTTCGTTCTTGTCATGAACCAAGCGAAATATGATGCGCTACCAGATGACCTGAAGGCCATACTTGACGCCGAGAGCGGCGAGAAAATGTCAGCATTTGCCGCCCAGGTGATGTGGGACAATGATGCGCCCGCGCGCGAGGTTGCGGTGAAAGCTGGCAACAACATCATCACCCTGGATGAGGCCGAGGTTGCCCGTTGGAAAGAAGCAGCTGAGCCGGTGATTGCCCGCTGGGTCGAAGAAATGAACGGAAAAGGCATAGACGGTGCCGCGCTTATCGAGCAGGCTAAAGCCCTGATCGCCAAGCACGGCGGCTAATGCGTTTCTAAGTGATCGCAGGGGGCCATCGGCCCCCTGTTTTTTGTGAGAAGCCTGATGTATCGCCACCTTGATCAGTATACCGCTTTGCTGGCCCGAACTCTGGCCTTTGCAGGCGGCGCAGTTCTGCTGGCCCTGATCGTTCTGAACTGTTTTTCCATAATCGGGCGTGCAATGGTGCCGCTGGATATCGGTCTTGGCCCTATCCGAGGCATCTATGACTTTACCGAAATCGGCATGGCTGCAGCAATTTTCGCGTTTCTGCCCTGGGCCCAGTACAAGGAGGCCCATGCCCGCGTTGATCTGTTTCTGCCCGTTATGCCGCGACTGATGGACAAACTATTGGAACTGCTTTTCAACACTACCATGCTGGTCGCCGCAGGTATTGGCAGCTGGCGGCTCTATCTCGGCATGACGGACAAAATGAATTATGGCGAGACGACGTTAATCGCGCAGTTCCCGGTCTGGTATGGATATGCCGCAGGGTTGGTGGGCGCTGCAGGATTTGTGCTGGTTGCCGCCTTCTGTGTGCTGCGATCTGGTTTGCGGATACGGGAACCCCAGTAAAATGACTAATTTCGAGCTCGCCCTCTGGTCGTTCCCTGTCTTGCTTGTGCTGGTTTTTCTGCGCGCGCCGATTGCGCTGGCCATGATCGCCGTGGGTGTCGGCGGCACGTATCTGGTTGTTGACGGGTTTGCAATGTCGCTGAACCAGCTCAAGACACTAACCTACGGAACATTCTCAAACTATTCCTTCTCGATCATTCCGCTGTTCCTGCTGATGGGACAGTTCGCAACACTGTCGGGCATGTCGGCCGCCCTGTTCCGCGCTGCCGAAAGCTTTCTGGGGCACCGCAAGGGCGGGGTCGCCATGTCGGCTGTCGGGGCCTGTGCCGGGTTCGGGGCGATTTGCGGATCATCGCTGGCCACTGCGGCTACGATGGGTCAGGTCGCGCTGCCGGAACTGCGGCGCTATGGCTATCCGGATTCGCTGGCCACCGGTGCGCTGGCAGCGGGCGGCACATTGGGCATCCTGATCCCGCCCTCTGTCATTTTGGTGATCTATGCCATTCTGGCCGAGCAGAATATCGAAAAGCTGTTCGTCGCAGCCCTGATCCCCGGCATTCTGGCCGCCATTGGCTACATGATCGCAATCTCCATCTGGATGCGGGTATCCCCCAACAGTGCGGCCGTGCGGGACCGCGTGCCCTGGCCGGAGCGTCTGATCGCCCTGGGCAAGGTCTGGCCTGTGGTCGCGATCTTTCTGGTGGTTGTTGGCGGCATCTATGTCGGCGCGTTCACCCCGACCGAGGCCGCCGCGATCGGCGCCGCCGGAACCGGGCTTATCGCCCTGTTCTCGGGCCAGATGACCTGGTCGCGGCTGAGTGAGGCCATTCTGTCGACAGCCGCCTCCTCGGCCATGATCTTCCTGATTATTCTGGGTGCCGGGATCTACAACAATTTCCTGTCGCTGACCCAACTGCCGCAGGAAGCCTCGGCCTGGGTCGGGGCGCAGGGCTTTTCGCCCTGGTTCATCTTGACCATCGTTCTGATCATGTATCTGCTATTTGGCTGCGTGATGGATTCGCTGTCCATGGTACTGCTGACCGTGCCGATCATCTTTCCCATTATGACCGCTCTGGATTTCGGCATGAGCCCGCAGGATTTCGGCCTGTGGTTCGGCATTCTGGTGCTGATCGTGGTGGAGGTCGGGCTGATCACGCCACCTGTGGGGCTGAACTTGTTCATCATCAACTCGATGGCCAAGGATACCCCTATTGCCGAGACCTATAAGGGCGCCCTGCCCTTCGTGATGACCGACATGATCCGGGTGGTCATTCTGGTGCTGTTCCCGTCCATCACGCTTTGGCTGGTATGGGTTATCGACGCCTAGTCGGGCTGAAGCACCACGTCAAAGCTTCGGTCGCGTGGTGTTTCGGGAACACCACCCTTAACGCAGGTTCTTCGCCGACGCCGTGATCGCGTCATACTGACCATGCGGGCGATAGCAGTAGAGATAGCCTTCCAGCACCTCATCCATCGCTGTCGGCGTGATCCCCAGCGCCTCCAGCCCGCGGGCCTCGTCTGCCACCACATTATCATAATGCAGCAACCGGATCTGATCCCGCGTGATCATCGCGGGGATTAGACCACCCGTCAGCTTGTCCCCAATTTCAAAAAAGAACGCCTTGACCCGCATTATCCAAACCGGAAGCGAGATCACCACGCGCGACCGCTGGATCACCTTCAGCATACGCCCGATCAGGTTGCGCAAAGTATCAACCTCAGGCCCGCCCAGCTCATAGATGCCGGGCGCCGTGTCCTGCAGGATGGCTATCTCTGCCGCAGCGGCGACATCGTCCACATATACCGGCTGAAACCGCGCCTCGCCCCGTGTGATCGGCAGAATCGGGCACAGGCGGGCGAGATTGGCAAGACGGTTGAAGAACTCGTCCTCCACCCCGAAAATGACCGAGGGACGCAGGATCACCGCGTCCGAACAGGCGCTGGTAACGGCGGCCTCTCCTTCGGCTTTGCTGCGGGCATAGGCGCTGTCGCTTTCAGCATCTGCACCAATGGCCGAGACATGGATCAGCTTTGCCACACCCATCTCTGCCGCCACCCGCGCAACCAGCCCTGGACCGTCAGCATGCAAGGCAGTGAAGCTTTGCTTGCCCCGTTCGATCAATGTGCCGACCGAAATCACAACGGCATCCGCGCCCGAAAGGGCCGCCCGGACCGAGCCTTCGTGAGTCAAACTCGCCAGTACCGGCTCCACCTGACCGACGCTGCCATAGGTCCGCACGAACAAAGCCTCATTCGGCCGCCGCACCGCCACCCGCACCCGCCAACCGGCACGCGCCATCCGCCGGGCAATATACCGCCCGACAAATCCCGAACCGCCGAAAATGGTCACAAGCTTCTTTTCGGTCATGGTCAAACGGTCCTCCTGCAGCAGATGTTGCCGCCCTACGACATACTGCCTCCCCACCGCTGGAACAAGTCCTGCTGCCGCCTGAACACGGCCTGGCAGACAGAAATCGCCAGAACCGCAAATCCACCTGTTGACACGCCCCGCCCACAGGGCTAAATCGCGAACTCCTGATCGACACCTGCCCAGGTGGCGGAATTGGTAGACGCGCTGGCTTCAGGTGCCAGTGTCCTTTTGGACGTGGAAGTTCGAGTCTTCTCCTGGGCACCAATCCTCCTCTTGATATAACTAGGCGCAACGTGTTTCGATTAGCCTGTGCTGGTTACGCCCGAGATATCCGCTCGAGTTATCGATCCAGTCTTTGTGTACCGCAATCACACAGCTTTCCCTTGGGGTCGAATCTGGTCTCTGAACTTTATTTGGGCAGCCAATAGTCGAAGTTCTTGTGGGTATGGGCTCTATATTAAAGCGTTTCGAGTTTACCTTGAGACATCACATAAAATCGAAACGCTTTAGGGTCTGTGGACATTCATCGTGAGTTTATGATGGCTGCGCACAGGTTGATCATCGCGGCATAGGAGGCATCCGTTTTCTCTGCCCTCATTGCGATGCGTTTGAATT
>NZ_JBTLNE010000080.1:0-12322 GCF_054457435.1 Halovulum sp. GXIMD14793
ATCAAAAGGTTCCGCCGGATTGCCCTGCGTTGCGAGAAAACCGTCAGCTCATTCAAAGCCTTCGTCGATCTCGCATGCGCAATGGCATGGATCAGCTAAATGCAGACGCCGCCTAATGCTAGACCCGACCTTAATCTTCGAACGGGTCCCAGTCGTCATCCGCATCTTCAGGCTCTTCTACAGGTGCCAAAGACGCCTCGGCCGTTTCCTGCACGACCTTGATATGCTTGTCCCCGACGCCCGGGAAAGCCTGCAATACGGCGGCCAGCATCGGATGCGCCATCGCTTCGCCCACCAGGTCCGCGCGATTGCGGGCCTCGGTTTCGGCGATGGTTTCGCCGCCGCCGTCGGACACCACCGTGACCCCCCAGCGCCGCCCGGTCCACTCCTGCAGCTTACCAGCCAGACGCTGAGCCAGATCTGGGGGGGCATTGTCAGCAGGTTCGAACTCGATCCGGCCGGGAGTATACTCGACCAGCTTCACATACGTTTCCACCTCGACCAGCAGCTTCATGTCGCGCTGGCGGCGGATCAGGCCGACCACCTGCTCAAAGCTTTGGTAGGCCTGCAATTCATCGGTCTGCGGCTGCGGGGCAGCCCGTGCTACCCGCTGCGCCGAGGCGGTCGCGCCCGGTGCGGCCATCGCCCGCGCGCCACCACCCGGTCCGCCTGGGGCCGGGGTGCCGGTCGCACCGCCGGCTGGTGCAGAGGTCAGCTTGGCCACCAGATCCCCAGGCGTCGGCAGATCCGCGACATGGGTCAGGCGAATGATTGCCATTTCGGCCGCCATCATGGCGTTGGGGGCTGCGGCGACCTCTTCCAGCGCTTTCAGCAGCATCTGCCAGGCCCGGGACAGCACCCGCATTGGCAGCGCATCAGCCATTTGCAGGCCACGTGCCCGCTCATCGGCATTCACGGTCGGGTCTTCGGCTGTTTCGGGTGATATCTTCACCACCGACACCCAATGCGTCACCTCTGCCAGATCGCGCAGCACTGCCATGGGGTCGGCCCCGTCGGCATATTGCTGAGACAGTTCCGCCAGCGCGCCCGCTGCATCGCCTTTCATCACCAGATCGAACAGATCAAGGATGCGACCCCGGTCCGCCAGCCCCAGCATGGCGCGCACCTGATCGGCGCTGGTCTCTCCGGCGCCATGGGCAATGGCCTGATCCAGGATCGACAGCGCATCGCGCATGGATCCTTCGGCTGCCCGTGTGATCAGCCCCAACGCCTGATCGCCGAGCACCGCCCCCTCGCGTCCCGCGATATCGTTGAGGTAGGCAATCATATCCTCAGGCTCGATCCGTCGCAGATCAAAGCGCTGGCAGCGGGACAGGACCGTTACCGGCACCTTGCGAATCTCGGTCGTCGCAAAGATGAACTTCACATGCGCGGGCGGCTCCTCCAGCGTTTTGAGCAGCGCGTTGAAGGCGTTGTTCGACAGCATGTGAACTTCGTCGATGATATAGACCTTGTAACGAGCCGAAGCCGCGCGATAGTTCACACTGTCGATTATTTCGCGGATATCGCCGACGCCGGTGCGCGATGCGGCGTCCATCTCCATCACATCAACGTGACGCCCTTCGGCAATCGCCACGCAGGCCTCGCACTGGCCGCAGGGTTCAATCGTCGGCCCGCCCTGCCCGTCCGGGCCCGTACAGTTCAGCCCCTTGGCCACGATCCGCGCTGTGGTCGTCTTGCCTACACCGCGCACCCCGGTCAGGATAAAGGCATGGGCAATGCGGTCAGCGGCAAACGCGTTTTTCAGCGTGCGCACCATCGCCTCTTGCCCGATCAGATCGGCAAAGGTTGCGGGGCGGTATTTGCGGGCCAGAACCTGATATTGCGGCTGAGCGTCGTTTTGGTCGTCCATGACCGTAGGGCTATCAGGTCACACGCGGTTTGAAAATGATTCCGAAAACCGCCGGTTCCGGGATCGTCGCAGAGACCTATAGCAATTTGGTGTTTCCCGCACTATTGAGGGGGCATCAAACCGACCCGCAGGACCCGCAGAGTGGCAAAGCCAGACGTCTATATTACCTCTGTGGCCCATGGCCGGATCGTCTCGCAGAAGCTTTATTCCCCGGTGATTTCATCGGCGCGCAGTGCCCTGCTGGGTGGCGGCGACACGGATATCGCGCAAAAGCTGGCCGAGATACCGGATGATCAGCCAGTGGCGATCTGGCAGCCGCGCATCCATGATCCACGCAGCGGGGCGCTTTATACCTTCGGGCAGATCAGCCCCGAGAAGGTGGAACACCTGCTGGCCCATTTCGCGCAGAGCCTGCCCCAGCACCACCAGATGGCCCTGAGCCTGGGCCGGGGGACAGTCATCCGCACCTCGCGCGGGGATATTCCGGTTGAGATGCTCCGGGTTGGCGACATGATCACGACATTGGATGACGGCCCGCAGCCGCTGCGCTGGATTGGTACGCGCCGGGTTCGCGCGGCGGGCGATTTTCTGCCCATCCGTCTGCACCGCGATGTCTTTGGCCCGGGCGCCCCGAACGAGGATCTGCTTGTGTCCCCCCGGCACCGGGTTGTGATCCGGGGCTGGCAGGCCGAGGTTCTGTTTGGTCAGGAAGAGGTGCTGTGCACCGCAAAAGGTCTGGTCAATGGCGACAGCATTCAGCCGGCAACCGATCTAGAAGAGGTGGAATATTACCACCTGCTGTTTGACCGTCATCAGCTGATCTATACGAACAACACCCTGAGCGAGAGCCTCAACCCCTCGGACACCGACCTGAACAAAATCGAATCAGGACTGCGCGACGAGATCTTCGGCCTCTTTCCAAAGCTGCGTCAGGCCCCCAAAAGCTATGGTCCGGCGGTCCGCATGGTGGTCACGGCAAAAGAGGCGATGTTGATCTGGGGCAGCTGAAAGCTACCGAATTTGGTTTTGGCTTGCTTCGATACAATTCTGAGAATTGTCGGACTATGGTTAATGCAACCAAGGGTAAGTTATGGAAATTTCAGTCAAATATGTTACTATTCGGGCAGGAATAGTGGTGAGTTCCCTTCATAGGGTGGGTGTTATGACAAAATTCAAGCTGATGACCAACTGGCTGCGAAAACAGCTTGCAGCCCTGGCCGCAGTCTTTGGCCCGATGACCGGGGCGCGTCGATAAACAATCGGAAAACTGGGTGAGAGGCTGGACAACGACCCAAGCGGGGCTCGTTACGGCTGCTTCCTTCCGGACCTGACCGGGTTGGCGAGGCGCTCGCCCGCGCCAACCTCTCGACAGCCGATATAGACTCGGCGCTTCATTTCTTCAAGAGACCCGTGGCCGGAATGTCATAGCCATCTCCGGCGCATTCAGCTACATGGTCGGCCACCCTTGTTGCTGATTGCTGACATGTCCCAATTCGAAACCATCACCTTCGCCGACGAATCCATTGATCGCGCCGCGCATCTGCGCAAGGCCGATGCGCAAGCTGGTGTTCTTACCGATAAGGCAGCACGCAGCATGGTGTTGTGGCGTGGCAAGCCCTTGTTCACGACAACGGACATACCAGCGTTGACATGGCTGCCTATGGACCATCCGATACTGCGCGATGCCGATGAATCGCCGTTTTTTCTGGGTCTGGAACAGGGCCAACCGCGCTTTGCCACGGATATCTCGGGCTGGCAGGATCCGCAGGCGGATGCGGATCAGATCGCGCAGTTTCTCGACGCCAGTCAGAACATCCATCCCGCCGTCCCCGACAGCGCCTTCATGGAACTGCGCGGGCTGATGGCCCTGATCAGCGCCTCCGATGCGGGGAGTGCGGCAACCGCGCGGGCCGTCTGGGCCTGGCATGGCACACATCGTCACTGCGCCCGCTGCGGGGCCGGGAGCGAAGTAGCGGATGCGGGCTGGCAACGGCGCTGCGCCGATTGCGGGGCCACACATTTCCCGCGCACGGACCCGGTGGTGATCATGCTGGTGCTGTCAGGCAACAAGGTGCTGATGGGCCGTTCCCCGGGCTGGCCCGAGGGTATGTATTCGCTGTTGGCCGGGTTTGTGGAGCCGGGCGAGTGTATCGAAGCTGCCGTTCGGCGCGAAACCGTTGAAGAGGCCGGGATCAAGGTTGGCCGCGTCGGCTATCTGGCCAGCCAGCCCTGGCCATTCCCTGCCTCGCTGATGATCGGTTGCTGGGCCGAGGCCACCAGCACCGAGATCAAGCTTGATCCCATCGAGATTGACGACGCCATCTGGATGACCCGCGAAGAGATCATGGCCGCGCAAAGCGGAACCCATCCAAATATCAAACCCGCCCGCAAAGGTGCCCTGGCGCATCATCTGCTGCATATGTGGCTGCGCGGCGAAGCCGGGATACCTGACCCATGCACCTGACTGCAGAAGCCACCACTGACGCATCCGCTCAATTTGTTTATGAGCAGGCCACCGATTTTGATCAGCTGGTGACCGTGGTCGAGGGGTTTGGCTTCACGGTGACGGAGACCCCGGACCCCGACGCCCGCCCCTCCTGGACCTTGTCAGGCAAAGTCGGCGGCATGGATGTGGACCTGCAAATCACAATCGTTGAGCAGAGCCCATATAACCGCGTTGCCGCCAAAATCATCTTCAACGACATCCATTTCGACAGTTCCCTGACCATCACTGAGGTTAGCGCCACAAGCTGCCAACTGCACGTCACCAGCACCGGCACCGCCAAAGGTGTAAAGGCAAAGGTCATCCTGAAAGGGCTTGGCATGCTGGAAGGCAAGTTCAATCACCAGCTAGGCAAGGCCCTTCGAAAGGCCGCAACCTGGCTGGAGACTGAATATCAGGCTCTTGAAGCCTAGTTTTTCAAAAGGATAGGCATACGTCAGCGGCGTTCTGCCATTGACGCGGCCAAGCAGACAAGGGTTCAGCCCTGTTCTTGCCTGTAGGGGTTGGCCTTATAGACACCCAGCACCTTGAGGTAGGAGGTAAAATAGTCCAACTCCTCCATGGCGCGGACAACCGCCGGATCGTCGGGATGGCCCTGAATTTCGGCAAAGAACTGCGTTGCGTGGAATGAGCCTTCGATCATGTAGCTTTCCAGCTTAACCATGTTCACGCCATTGGTAGCAAATCCACCCATCGCTTTATAAAGTGCTGCTGGCAGGTTCCGAACCCGGAAGACGAAAGATGTCATGACCTGACCGTCCTGCGGCACCTCGATCGCTTCGGGTGCCATGATCAGAAAGCGGGTGGTGTTGGTGTGGTTGTCCTCGATCTCCGCGGCCAGCACATCAAGTCCGTAAATCTCCCCCGCAAGGGGGGATGCCAGTGCTGCCAGCGTAGGATCTTTGGTTTCCGCAACGTGTTTGGCGGCTCCTGCCGTGTCAAAGCCGGTGATCCGCTCAATTCCGCGCGGTTTCAGGAAGTTGCGGCATTGGCCCAGCAGGACGGGGTGCGACATGGCGCGGGTGACATTTTCCAGCTTTGTCCCCGGCGCGCCCAGCAAGTTGATATGCACCCTGACAAAATGCTCCCCGATGATTTTCAGCCCGCTTTCCGGCAACAGTTGGTGCACATCCGCCACACGGCCATAGGTGGAGTTTTCAACCGGGATCATGGCCAGATCGGCCGCCCTGCTGCGCACAAGGTCAATCGCGCCCTCAAAAGTGCTGGACGGCAGCGCCTCCATCCCCGGGCAAGCCTCGATACAGGCCTGATGGGAGTAGGCCCCTGGCTCTCCCTGATACGAAATCTTAGTATTTTTATCTGTCATTATGAGGCCACCATGTCGTTTGGTCGCGCTTTCTATACCTTGCCAATGCCAAGGGGAAGCGGATAGACAAACGGTCAAAGCCCCTCGCAAGGGAATCCGAAACGCAGCCTCGGGGTAGTCTGAACATGAACACGATGGAACTTACCAAAATTGTCGCAGGGTTCTGCGGCGCCCTGCTGATCCTTATGCTGCTGAGCTGGACAGCCAATATCATCTTCGGCCTGGGCGAAAGCCACCACGGCGAAGGGTCGCATCATGCCTATATCATTGAGGTGCCCGAGGAAGGCGAAGGCGGCGGTGAAGAGGTTGCCGAAACCCCGTTTGACATCACGACCCTGATGGCAAGCGCCGATGCCGCTGCGGGCGAGAAGGTGTTTAAGAAATGCTCCGCATGTCATAAGCTTGAAGACGGTGGTAAGGGAACGGGTCCGCATCTGTTCGGGATCGTAGGGCGCAGCCAAGCCAGCATCGATGGCTACGGCTATTCGTCCGCACTGGGCGGTCTTGAAGGGACGTGGACCGAGCAGGCGCTTAGCGAGTTCATCACCAATTCAACCAAGTATGCGCCGGGCACCAAGATGAACGTTAAGGTTTCAAAGCCTGAGGATCGTGCCAATCTGATCGCCTATCTGGCCCAGAACCAGTAACTGCGACGGAATTTCCCGTTTCAAACGTCAAACATTTATGAGAGGCGGCGTGAAGTTTCTTTACGCCGCTTTTTCTTGCATTACACTTACGCCCAAGAAAACAACGACAGGGAAAGATGAGCTCATGGTCCTTCGCCGCACGACACTTCGGGCATTTGCTGCCGCCACGCTGTTAGCTGCCGCCATTGCGGCCCCAGTCGCCGCCGAAGACAAGATCATCAAAACCCATGCCATCACCACCTTTGGCGACCCGAAATATCCCGCCGATTTCAAACATTTCGACTATGTCAATCCGGACGCACCTAAAGGTGGCGAATGGTCTGGCTGGGCCTTTGGCGGCTTTGACAGCATTCATCCCTATACAACCAAAGGGCGCGCTGCCAGCTTGTCTTCGGTTTTCTATGAAACCTTGCTGGAAGGCTCTGTTGACGAGGTCGATACACTTTATGGCCTGCTGGCGAAGGATTTCGAGTATCCCGAAAACAAGGAATGGGTGATCTTCAACCTGCGGCCAGAGGCGCGGTTTTCCGATGGCACACCGCTGACCGCTGAAGATGTGGTTTTTTCCTATGAGTTGATGCTTGAAAAGGGCCTGCCCTCGTTCCGCGCGGCCATCAAGAAAGAAATCGTAAGCGCCGAGGTGTTGGGCCCGCAGCAGGTGAAATTCACCTTCACGGCAGAGGCCGCCCCACGCGACCGCATCCAGTCGGCTGGCACGCTGCCGATATTCTCGAAGAAATACTACGAGGAAAGCGGCGTGGATTTCGAAGACAGCACGCTGACGCCTGCCATCGGATCTGGCCCTTATATACTGGACGAAATCGACCCACCACGCCGGGTGATCTACAAGCGCAACCCTGACTACTGGGGTTGGGACCTGCCGATCATGCAGGGCCGGTCAAACTTCGACCGCATCCGCATAGAATATTATGGCGACTACACCGCTGCTTTCGAGGGGTTCAAGGCAGGTACTTATACCTTCCGCAACGAGGCGTCGTCACTGACCTGGGCGACGGGTTATGACTTCCCAGCGGTGGACAAAGGCTATGTCATCAAGGAACTGTTCCCCGATGGTGCGATGGCACTGGCGCAGTATTTCGTCTTAAACCTGCGTGAAGAGAAGTTCGCTGACCCGCGTACGCGCGAAGCTATCGGCATGATGTTCAACTTTGAATGGTCGAATGCCACGCTGTTTTATGGGATTTACACCCGGACAAAATCCTTCTGGGGCAACAGCGACATGGAAGCCGAAGGCATGCCCTCTGAGGCGGAGCTTGCACTGCTGGAACCACTGCGCGGCAAAATCCCTGACATCGTGTTCACCGAACCTGCCGTGGTCCCGCCCGTACAATCGGAAAACCAGATAGACCGCCGCACCCGGCGTGCTGCAGGCAAGCTGCTGGACGAGGCCGGATGGGAAGTTGGCGATGACGGGATGCGCCGCAATGCTGAAGGCGAAGTGCTGAGCATCGAGATCCTCAATGACAGTCCCAGCTTTGACCGGATCGTGAACCCATATGTGGAAAACCTGCGCTCCATCGGCATTGATGCCAAGCATGTCCGGATCGACAACGCACAAATGACCAATCGGGAGCGCAAACACGATTTTGAGATGCTGACCGAGCTTATTCGCATGTCAGAGCGTCCGACCGCACCGGGTCTGGGGCAGTATTTCGGCTCGGCCGATGCTGACAAATCAATCTTCAACAAGGCAGGCCTTAAAAGCGAAGGCGTGGACGCCCTGATCGAGCATGTCCGCAAGGCTAAAACGCTGGAAGACCTAACCACCGCGGTCCATGCGCTGGACCGCACCTTGCGCGCCTATCGCTTCTGGGTGCCGCAATGGCACAAACCCGTCGACACCATTGCCCGCTTTGACATTTACGGTTTTCCCGAAAAAGTCCGGGACAAAGAAGACCCGCTTCGCGCGCTTGGCGAGCTGGATTTCTGGTGGTTCGATCAGGAAAAGTTCGACAAGCTAAAAGCCGCAGGGGCGCTCTGAGCCCTCCATGGCCGCGTATATCCTAAAACGCCTGCTGCTGGTGATCCCGACGCTGCTGGGGATGATGATCATCAACTTCACACTGGTGCAGTTCATGCCAGGCGGCCCTATCGAACAGATCATCGCCGAGATGGACAACGAAGCTGCAGGGGCATCCGGACGCTTTTCCGGTGCTGATGCCGGCATAGAGGCTGGTGCCAGCACCGCAGATGGCACCTACAGGGGCGCAAAGGGGTTGGACCCCGAATATCTGGAAGAGTTGAAGGTTCAGTTCGGCTTTGACAAGCCGCCGGTCGAGCGTTTCTTCATCATGATGGGCAACTACCTGCGGTTCGACTTTGGCGAAAGCTATTTCCGTTCAATCTCGGTGGTGGACCTCATCAAGGAAAAGATGCCGGTCTCAATCTCATTGGGTTTGTGGTCGACCCTGTTGGCTTACCTGATCTCGATCCCGCTTGGTATTCGCAAGGCGGTTAAGGATGGCTCAAGCTTTGACACATGGACCTCAGGTTTGATCATCGTTGCCTATGCGATCCCAAGCTTCCTTTTCGCTGTCATTCTGGTTGTCCTGTTCGCTGGCGGATCATATTGGCAGATCTTCCCACTGCGGGGCCTCGTTTCGGATGAGTTCGACCAACTCAGTACGATGGGGAAAATTCTCGACTATCTCTGGCATATTGTCCTGCCCACGATCTCTGTGACGATTGGGGCTTTCGCGACGCTCACCCTGCTGACAAAGAACTCCTTCCTGGATGAGATCAAAAAGCAATACGTCATCACGGCCCGCGCAAAAGGCCTGACCGAGGGTCGCATCCTTTATGGTCACGTCTTTCGTAATGCGATGCTTATCGTCATCGCGGGGTTTCCGGGCATTATTGTTTCGGTTCTGTTCGGCTCTTCACTGCTGATCGAATATATCTTCTCTCTCGATGGGCTGGGGCGGCTTGCCTATGATGCCGCCATTAACCGCGACTATCCGATCCTGTTTGGAACGCTCTATGTCTTTGGCTTGCTGGGCTTGTTGCTGAATATCGTGTCTGACCTGCTATATGTCTGGATTGATCCCCGCATTGACTTCGAGACGCGGAGGGTCTGATGGCACTTAGCGGGCTCAATCAACGTCGCTGGCGTAACTTCCGCAACAATCGGCGGGCCTATTGGTCGCTATGGATTTTCCTTTTGCTCTTCGGGCTTTCGCTTGTTGCCGAGCTGTTGGCGAACAACAAACCACTGCTGGTGTCCTACAATGGCGAGTGGCGCAGCCCCGCGTTCCAGTTCTACCCCGAAACCGCCTTCGGAGGTGAGTTCCGGACGGAAGCGGACTACAAAGACGAAGTTGTCCAATGCCTGATCGTCAGCGGCGGGCTGACAGACCCCTGCTTTGATGATCCGGAGGGTGTAACCGAAGATGCGGCGGATGGCATTGTAGACGGCGAACCAATCGTCCAGGGTTGGTTGATTTGGGCCCCCGTCAGGTTCGCTTACGACAATCATGACAAGAAGGTAGGAACCTCAGCCCCGTCTGCGCCAGATAGCCGCCATCTTCTTGGGACTGATGATGAAGCAAGGGACGTGCTGGCCCGCGTGATCTATGGTTTTCGGATATCAGTGCTGTTTGCGCTGGTCGTGACGTTCTTTTCATCCATCATCGGCATCGCTGCGGGGGCCATTCAGGGATACTTTGGCGGGCTAACAGACCTTCTGTTTCAAAGATTTATTGAGATCTGGGCGTCAACACCGCTGT
The DNA here is from genome assembly GCF_054457435.1 of Halovulum sp. GXIMD14793. Taxonomy (NCBI): domain Bacteria; kingdom Pseudomonadati; phylum Pseudomonadota; class Alphaproteobacteria; order Rhodobacterales; family Paracoccaceae; genus Halovulum; species Halovulum sp. GXIMD14793. The sequence goes on from NZ_JBTLNE010000080.1 coordinate 10,097, forward strand.
TATACGTCATCATTATTCTCGCAGTTATCATCCCGATGAACTTTATGATTCTGTCGATACTTATCATTTTGTTTAGTTGGATGGCATTGGTCGGCGTTGTTCGGGCAGAATTCCTACGCGCGCGGAACTTTGAATACGTGCGCGCAGCAAAGGCCCTTGGCGTCAGTGACCGCACCATCATGTTCCGCCATGTTCTGCCAAATGCCATGGTTGCCACACTGACCATGTTGCCGTTTGTAATCACCGGATCAATAGGCACGTTGACGGGGTTGGACTTCCTGGGCTTTGGCCTTCCTCCATCCTACCCATCTTTGGGGGAGGTCGCGTTGCAGGCCAAGGAGAACCTGACCAAGCCCTGGCTGGCCTTCACCGCCTTCACCACTTTGTCCGTGATGCTCTCACTGCTGGTCTTCATCTTCGAAGGGGTCCGCGACGCTTTTGATCCCAGAAAGACGTTCAAATGAGCGGTGTGTTGTCAGTTCGCGACCTTCGCGTTGCGTTTCGTCAGGACGGCAAAACGTCAGAGGCAGTGCGTGGGGTCAGCTTTGAAATCCATGAGGGCGAGACGGTGGCGCTGGTGGGCGAAAGCGGCTCGGGCAAGTCGGTGTCGGCTCTGTCCACGGTCAAGCTGTTGCCTGACAGTGCCGAGATGACCGGCCGGATCACCTATCGCGGGCAGGATATGCTGAACGCGACGGATGCAGAACTGCGGGCTGTGCGGGGCAATGATATCAGCTTCATCTTTCAGGAGCCAATGACCTCGCTCAACCCGCTGCACACGATTGAAAAACAAATGGCCGAAAGCCTGTTGCTGCACCAGGGTTTGGACAAGGTGGCAGCACGGGAAAAGACGCTGGAATTGCTGGATAAGGTTGGCATCCGCGATGCCGAGATGCGGCTGAAATCCTATCCGCATCAGCTGTCCGGCGGACAGCGGCAGCGCGTGATGATAGCCCTGGCCCTGGCCAACGGCCCCAATCTGCTGATCGCGGATGAGCCAACCACGGCGCTGGATGTCACGATTGAGGCGCAGATCCTTGAATTGCTGGCAGAGCTGAAGACGCGTGAAAACATGTCTATGCTGTTCATCACCCACGATCTGGGCATCGTGCGGCGCTTTGCCGACCGGGTCTATGTGATGAAAGATGGCGAGATTGTCGAAAGCGGGGACACAGCTGAGATCTTCGCCAATCCGCAGCATGACTATACCCGGATGCTGTTGAACGCCGAACCTTCTGGCCAGCCGGATCCGGTTGGCGCCGACGCACCGGAAATCGCGCGAACCGAAGATTTGCGCATCTGGTTTCCAATCCAGCGTGGCTTTCTGCGCAAGACCGTCGGCCATGTGAAGGCCGTTAACGCCGCCAGTGTCTCGGTCCGCGCTGGTGAGACACTGGGCGTTGTTGGCGAAAGCGGATCGGGAAAGACGACACTGGCGCTGGCGATCATGCGGCTGATCAGCTCCGAAGGGCCCATTGTTTTCATGGGCCGCAACATCGACGGGCTGAGCGGGCGGGACCTGCGCCCGCTGCGTGCCGATATGCAGATCGTCTTTCAGGACCCCTATGGCAGCCTGTCCCCCCGCATGACGGTGGAGCAGATCATCGCCGAGGGCCTACGCATCCACCGCCCCGATATGGACCGACGAGAGGCGGTCGCCGATATCCTGCAGGAGGTCGGCCTGAACGCCGACATGATGCAGCGCTACCCGCACGAGTTTTCCGGCGGACAGCGCCAGCGCATCGCCATTGCCCGCGCCATGGTCCTACAGCCCAAACTGGTGGTGCTGGACGAGCCGACCTCCGCCCTTGATATGACCGTACAAAGCCAGATCGTGGAGCTTCTGCGCGACCTGCAAAGCCGCCATAACCTGGCCTATATCTTCATCAGCCACGACCTGCGCGTCGTGCGCGCCCTGTCACATCGCGTGCTGGTCATGCGGCAGGGCGATATCGTAGAGCAAGGCACAACGCAGCAGATTTTCGATGCGCCGCAGACCGACTACACCCGCAAACTGATCGCAGCCGCTTTCGAGAAAAAGCTGATTGGGGAGTAGCGGCGCGCGCCGTTTTGTTTCAGGCGAATGAGGTGGTCAGGGTATTCGATGCCTAGAGCACCGTCCATTTAATCTGCAACATACCCGGCAGCCTTGAAGAGATTTCGGCACTCGTCTGGTGGGAAGAGGTCGCATGTTTGTGCAACGGATTTGAAAAGCGCTTCGAAGGT
>NZ_JBTLNE010000081.1:0-12077 GCF_054457435.1 Halovulum sp. GXIMD14793
CGCTTGAGCAATTTGAGGGCTCCGCGCCCGGCGCGCTTGCCCAAAACGAAACCAACGAATATGAAAACCAGACCCGCAGACTCTCGTTATGAATGAGGGAGCCTCGGGGGGCAGGTCAGCGCGCATGTGAATGCCCATTACCTCGACCCGGCAGCAGAGGCAGGCATCAAGGTGAAAGACGGGGATCGCATCTGGCACCGCACTGATGATGCCGGGCGGATCGACGCTGCGGGCCGTCTGTGGTTGTTGGGCCGGTGGAGTGCGGCGGTCGACGGGGCAGAGGGCCGGATTTATCCGTTTGCGGCAGAACTAGCGGCCGAAACCTGGCCGGGTGTGGACCGGGCCGCTTTGACACAAATCAGCGGGCAGGCTGCGCTTGCGATTGAAGGGGCGGCAGAAGCGGAGGCGCTGACGGCCCTCGCCCGCGACCTGGGGATCGCAACCATACGGAAGGTCCCGGAAATCCCGCTGGATCGGCGTCATCGGTCCAAAACCGACTATGGCAAGTTGCGGCAGATGCTGGGCGAGGGATGACGCCCCGCCACAAAACAGCACGGATTTCGCTGACCTTTTCCAAAGCCGTGATATAAGGGGCTAAGCCTCTGACCCCTGTAAATGACCAAACCTCAATGACCGAAACCCGCCCAAACGACCCGACCGGGGTGCAGGACCCCCCAAGGGCCACCGCCTTTATCGTCACCATCTATGGCGATGTGGTGGAGCCGCGCGGCGGCAGTCTGTGGATGGGAACGCTGATCGAATGCTGTGCTGAGCATGGGCTGAACGAAAGCCTGGTGCGCACAGCCGTCTCGCGGCTTGTCAGCGCCGGGCGGCTTCGGGGGATGCGGGTCGGGCGCAAAAGTTACTACAGCCTGACGCCCGCTGCTCAGGCCGAGTTCCGCGATGCCGGTCGCCTGTTGTTCTCCCCCTCGCCAAGGCCGACGGATTGGCGGATCTGCCTGTCCGAAGGGTTGCGGGACGAGGATTTGCCCGCCGGTTGGAACCGCCTGTCCCCTTCGGTCGCGATGGCGCCTAATCATCCCGGTTTGTCGCCGCCGCCGGGTCTGACATTGCGCGCGGATGATCCCGGCGCGCCCGGTGATCTGCGCCGCTTTGCCGCCCGGCATTGGGATTTGGCGGGTGTGGTCGCCGCCTATGACAGCTTTTTGCAACGCTTTGAGTCCCTGACCGCGCAACTGGATCAGCCCCTGACACCGGCCATTGCGCTTGGCCTGCGCCTGCGGCTGGTGCACGAGTATCGCCTTGCTGCGCTGGCCGACCCACGCTTGCCGTTGCTGGCCTGTCCTGAGGATTGGCCAGCCGACCGCGCCCGTGCGGTCTTTGTCCGCCGCTACCTGTCGCTGTCCCCACAGGCGGATGCCCATGTCGGAACGCAGTTCATGACTGACGCAGGATATTTGCCAGCGACCAACGCGGAGACTGACACGCGGATCGCCGGGCTAACGGCTGAGGCAGCAGGGACTAATCCGTAAAAGCATCACAAAATTCCCAAGACCAGACTTTTTCCGTGCTGCTTTTAGTGATACCCTTTCCGGAAAGACCCGGCTCGAATCAATATCTGGGGGAGACGACCTTTATGCCTGACGCCTTTATCTGCGATGCCCTGCGCACCCCGATTGGCCGCTATGGCGGGGCGCTGTCATCGGTGCGCACCGACGATCTGGCCGCGGTTCCCATCGCGGCGCTGATGGCGCGGAATGGCGGGGTGGACTGGGAACAGGTCGATGATGTCATCATGGGCTGCGCCAATCAGGCCGGGGAGGATAACCGCAATGTTGCCCGCATGGCCGCGCTGCTGGCCGGTCTGCCGGTGGAGGTTCCGGGCACCTCGGTGAACCGGCTTTGCGGGTCGGGCATGGATGCGATTGGCCTTGCCGCGCGTTCTATTCGGGCGGGCGATGCAGACCTGATGCTGGCTGGCGGCGTCGAAAGCATGAGCCGCGCGCCCTTTGTGATGGCCAAGGCCACAACCGCCTTTTCCCGCAACGCCGAGATGTATGACACCACCATCGGCTGGCGTTTTGTGAACCTGAAGATGAAGGCGCAGTATGGCATCGATTCCATGCCGGAAACCGCTGACAATGTCGCTGCTGATTACAACATCAGCCGTGACGATCAGGACGCCTTTGCCGCCCGGTCGCAGGCCCGCTGGGGCGCCGCGCAAAAGGCCGGGGTCTTCGCCGAAGAGATCACGCCCGTTACCATCCTCCAACGCAAGGGCGATCCGGTTGTTGTCGATACGGATGAACACCCGCGTCCCGGCACAACCGCCGACCAACTTGCCCGACTGCGCGGTGTGAACGGCCCTGATCTGACGGTTACTGCGGGCAATGCCTCGGGCGTCAATGACGGCGCGGCGGCAGCGATCGTTGCCTCGGAAGCTGCGATGAAAACCCACGGCCTGACACCCAAGGCCCGCATCGTTGCCATGGCCGCCGCCGGTGTGGCGCCGCGCGTCATGGGGATCGGCCCGGTGCCTGCCACCCGCAAGGTGCTGGCACGGGCCGGTCTGACCCTTGACCAGATGGACGTCATCGAACTGAACGAGGCGTTTGCCGCGCAGGGCCTTGCGGTGACCCGTGAACTTGGCCTGCCGGATGATGCGCCGCATGTGAACCCCAATGGCGGCGCTATCGCCATCGGCCACCCGCTGGGTATGTCGGGTGCGCGGCTGGTGCTGCACGCCGCCTATCAGCTGCAACGCACCGGCGGGCGTTATGCGCTATGTACGATGTGTGTGGGCGTGGGGCAGGGCATTGCCCTGATTTTAGAGCGAACCTGAACCAAAAAGGGCCAGCCAATGTATGCACAGATGATCAAGTCCGAAGCCACGGACGAAGACCCGGAAAAACTGGCGGCCTTTCAGGCCCGTATCGACGCCGGGGACAAGATTGAGCCCAAGGATTGGATGCCGCAAGGCTATCGCAAGACCCTGATCCGCCAGATCGGCCAGCACGCCCATTCCGAGATTGTCGGCCAACTGCCCGAAGGCAACTGGATCACCCGCGCCCCGACGCTGGAACGCAAAGCGATCCTTCTGGCCAAGGTGCAGGATGAGGCCGGGCATGGCCTGTACCTTTATTCCGCCGCCGAAACGCTGGGTGTCAGCCGCGATGAGTTGACCGAGATGCTGCTGGACGGGCGGATGAAATACTCCTCCATCTTCAATTATCCCACTCTGACCTGGGCCGATATGGGTGCGGTCGGCTGGCTGGTCGATGGGGCAGCGATCATGAACCAGGTGCCGTTGCAGCGGACCTCCTACGGGCCCTATTCCCGTGCGATGATCCGCATCTGCAAAGAGGAAAGCTTTCACCAGCGGCAGGGCTACGCCATCATGATGAAGATGGCCGGTGGCACGCCCGAGCAGCGGGAGATGGCGCAGGATGCGCTCAACCGCTTCTGGTACCCATCCCTGATGATGTTCGGCCCGTCTGACAAGGACAGCGTGCATTCCGCGCAATCCATGGCCTGGAAGATCAAGATCAACACCAATGACGAGCTGCGCCAGAAATTCGTCGACCAGACTGTGCCGCAGGCCGAATTCCTGGGCTTGACCGTCCCGGACCTGGACCTGAAATGGAACGAGGACAAGCAGGGCTATGACTTCTCCGAACCCGACTGGACCGAATTCTTCGCCGTCCTCAAGGGCAATGGCCCCTGCAACAAGGAACGTATCGGCGCACGGCAAAAGGCCTGGGATGACGGGGCCTGGTTCCGCGAAGGTCTCAGCGCTTATGCCGCCAAGCGGCAGGCTGGTAAAGTGGCGGCGGAATAGACATGAAACTGAACCACGTTGCCCTGACAGTTTCGGACCGTGCGTGGTCGGCCAACTTCTATCAGACCTATTTCGATCTGCCCGACCGGGTGCACGAGGATGACCACCTGCTGATCCTTGCCGGGCCAGACGGCGGCCTGCTGGCAATGAGCGAGGGCGAACCGCCCGCACAGATGCCACGGACCAGCCATTTCGGCTTTCAGCTTGGAACACCGGCTGAGGTTCTGGCACTGCGCGACAGGTTCCAGAAGAACGGTGTCGAAGAGGCTGAGTTCGAGGCTGCTGGGCCGACTCGGGTACAGGTTTTTGACCCCGACCGGCACCGCGTTGAGGTGTATGCGTTTTGATGTTGATCCTGCGACCCCAAAGATACCCGGCCGCAGGGTTCAAAGATCAGGAAGGAAAAAGATGAGCTCAGCACAACAGCCTTCATCGGAAGCCCGGAAGTCCAACGAATGGCCCCTGTGGGAGGTCTTTATCCGCGGCCAGAACGGCCTCAATCACCGGCATGTTGGCAGTCTGCACGCGCCCGATGCCGAAATGGCGATCAACCATGCGCGCGACGTTTATACCCGCCGTAAGGAAGGGGTTTCGATCTGGGTGGTGCCGTCGAATGAGATCACCGCCTCGTCCCCTTCGGACAAGGGGCCGCTGTTTGATCCGGCCGAAAGCAAGACCTACCGCCATCCGACCTTTTTCGACATCCCCGATGATGTGGGGCATATGTGATGGCTGACCCGCATGTCACCGACCCGGCGCTGCGCGAAGCGTTCTTTACCTGGCTTTGCCGGATGGGTGACACCACGCTGATCCTTGGTCACCGTTTGTCCGAATGGTGCGGCCATGCGCCGGTGCTTGAGGAAGATATCGCGCTGGCCAACACCGCGCTTGATCTGATCGGGCATACCCAGATGTGGCTGGGCCTAGCCGGGGAGGTTGAGGGCAAGGACCGCAGCGCCGATGATCTGGCGTTTCTGCGCGACGTGATGGCGCTGCGCAATCTGCTGCTGGCCGAGCTGCCCAATGGCGATATGGGCGTGACCACCATGCGGCAGTTCCTGTTCGATGCTTACCATTTCGACCTGCTCCAAAGGCTGACCACCTCCACCAGCCCGCGCGTTGCTGAGATTGCGGCCAAAGCGGGGAAAGAGGTGGCGTATCATCTGGAACGCTCGTCTGACTTGGTCGTGCGGCTGGGCGATGGAACAGTGGAAAGCCATCAGCGGATGGCGGAGGCGCTGGACCTGCTCTGGCCCTATACTGGCGAGATGTTTCTGGACGACGAAGTCGATGCGGCGATAGCCGATGCCGGGATCGCCCCCCGGCCCGAAGACTTGCGCGAAACCTGGCTGGCCACGATCCGCGATGTACTGACCGAGGCGACCTTGCCCATGCCAGACCCCGAGGCTTACGCCCAGACCGGCGGCAAAACCGGGCGGCACACCGAACATCTGGGTCTTCTGCTGACCCAAATGCAGTTCCTGCAGCGCGCCTATCCCGGGGCGGAGTGGTAGGCGATGGCGACCCCTTCCACCAATCAGATCTGGGACTGGCTGGGCGAGGTGCCGGACCCTGAGATTCCGGTGATCTCTCTGACTGATCTCGGCATTGTGCGCGACGTTGCCTATGACGCGGAAACGCTGGTGGTGACGGTGACGCCAACCTATTCGGGATGTCCTGCAACGTCTGTGATCGAGATGGATATCGAAAGCCATCTGCGCGGCAAGGGCATCGACAAGCTGCGGCTTGATCGTCGTATCTCGCCACCATGGACCACCGATTGGCTGACCGATCAGGGCCGTGACAAGCTGAAAGCCTACGGCATCGCGCCCCCCGTCGATGGCACCGCCGCTGACGGGCATCTGGCGGCGCGCGCAGCACGGCTGGCGGGCGGCTCCAATCTGGTGATTGAATGCCCGCATTGCGGTTCCGGCAATACCGAAAAGATCAGCCAGTTCGGCTCTACCCCCTGCAAGGCGTCCTATCGCTGCAAGGATTGTCTGGAACCCTTCGACTATTTCAAATGCATCTGACGCAGGAAAACCCCTGATATGGCCCGTTTCCATCCGCTTGAGGTCACCGATATCTGCAAGGACACCCGCGACGCCGTGGTCGTCACCCTGCAACCGCGGTCCGAAGATGTCGCGGCCTTTGACTTCACCCAAGGCCAATACCTGACCTTCCGCCGCGATTTCGACGGGCAGGAGCTGCGCCGGTCCTATTCCATCTGCACCGGGCTGGATGAAGGCGCGATCAAGGTCGGCATCAAGCGGGTCGATGGCGGCGCGTTTTCCACCTGGGCCAACGAAGACCTGCGCAAGGGCGATGTGGTCGAGGCGATGGCCCCGATGGGCCGGTTCCACACCCCGCTTGATCCGGATGCGGCCAAACACTATCTGGGGTTCGCTGGTGGCTCGGGCATCACCCCGGTGCTGTCGATCATCAAAACGATCCTGACCCGCGAGCCAAACTCCCGCTTTACCCTCGTCTATGCCAACCGCCAGATCGGCACCATCATGTTCCGCGAGGAGCTGGAGGACCTGAAAAACACCCATTTGGGCCGCCTGTCGGTCATTCATATCCTCGAAAACGAGACCCAGGATATCGACCTGTTCTCGGGCCGGATTGACGCCGACAAGATGAACGCCCTGTTCAAACTGTGGATCGACGCTGACAGCGTCGACACCGCCTTTATCTGTGGCCCCGAACCGATGATGCTGGCGATTTCCAAGTCGCTGAAAGATCATGGATTGGCTGACGATCAGATCAAGTTCGAACTCTTCGCGTCCTCCCAACCGGGCCGTGCCAAGGCCCGCGCGGTGTCGAAACAGCAGGCCGCAGGGGGCGCAAACTGCGAGGTGTCCGTGACCCTTGATGGTGCCACCCGCAGCTTTGCCATGGCCAAAGATGGCACCTCGGTGCTGGAAGCGGCGATTGCCAACGCCATGGATGCGCCCTTTGCCTGCAAGGCGGGTGTCTGCTCCACCTGCCGCGCCAAGGTGCTGGAAGGAGAGATTGAGATGGGCATCAACCACGCGCTTGAAGATTACGAGTTGCGCGCGGGCTACGTGCTGTCCTGCCAATGCGTGCCCGTCAGCGATAAACTGGTGCTAAGCTATGACGAATGATCCAGATACGATGCCGATGGCCGATTATCTGGCCCAGGGTGGCAAGCTGACCTCGCCCGAGAATGCACCGCCGCGCTATCGCGCCGAACTGATGCGGCTGATGTCATCCTTTGTCGACAGCGAACTGGCCGGCTCTGCCGGGTTTGCCGATGCGGTCAATTGGGCACCGGGCATCCGCGAACGCATTGCGGCCAGCCGGATCGTTCTGGAAAAGGCGGCACATGCGGAAAAGGTGCTGGATCTGATGGGCGATTTCGGCACCGACACCGCGCGCTATAATCAGGCGCATGACTGGGCGGCGCGCGCCCCGCGTGAGGCAAAGGTCATGCCCCAGAGACAGGGCGGCGATATGCGCCTGTCCGTATTTCACGCACCGCTGACAGGCTGGGCAGATGCCTGCGTGCTGAATGCGCTGATGGGTCTGGCAACAGGCATCCAGCTGGAGGAAATGGCAAAGGTGTCCTACACGCCGCTGGCTGAGGTAATGCGCGAGATTGCACCGGTGGAACAACTGCATATGGAGCTTGGCTGCGAAGGTCTTGAGCGTCTGATCGGAGCCGCGGTCGGAAAGGCAGAGGTTCAGGCCTCTGTCGCATACTGGTTGCCGCGCGTCGCCGAAACCTTTGGGGCTGCTGCATCAGACCGGTTTGACCGCCTGTCGCAGCTTGGACTGCGCCATACCCCCAACGAAGAATTGCGTGCTGATTGGCAGGCTGCGGCGGATCGCTGCCTTGCCGCACTGAAACTCGCCTGAGATGCGAAAAGGATATCCCGAATGAAAGACATGGCCACCTCACCCCGCCGTTTGCAAAGCTACCTGTCAGGGGCCTGGCGCACTGGCGCTGGTGAGGGACGCCCTATCGCCAATGCGGCCACAGGCGCGGTGCATGCCCTGATCGGCACCGAAGGGCTGGATTTCGCAGCCGCCCTGGATTGGGGGCGCAGCGTCGGCGGCCCGGCCCTGCGCCGCATGACCATCCATGAACGCGCCCTGATGCTGAAGGAACTTGGCCTGAAGCTGATGGAGATGAGGGACGAGTTCTATGCCGAGAACTACGCCACCGGGGCGACCCGCGCCGAGGGGTGGCCGGATATCGACGGCGGCATCGGCACCATGCTGACTTTTGCGTCAAAAGCCCGGCGCGAATTGCCCAACACAAAGGTTCTGACAGAAGGCGCTGTGGAGCCTTTGTCCCGCGACGGGTCATTTGTTGCGCAGCATATCCTTAGTCCGCTGCAGGGCGTGGCGGTTCATATCAACGCCTATAACTTTCCGGTCTGGGGGATGCTGGAAAAGGTCGCGCCGTCCCTGATTGGCGGCATGCCTTGTGTGGTCAAACCGGCCTCGCAAACCGCTTACCTGACCGAACTGGTCGTGCGCCGGATGCTGGACACCGGGCTGCTGCCCGATGGCGCGTTGCAGATCGTCACCGGTAATGCCGGGGATATGCTGGATCATGTGATGGAACAGGATGTGGTGACCTTCACCGGGTCAGCCTCGACCGGTCAGATGCTGCGATCCTCCCCCGCTATTGTCGCCAACTCGGTGCGCTTCACGATGGAGGCGGACAGCCTGAACGCCTCCATCCTTGGGGCCGATGCCGGGTCGGACACGCCGGAGTTTGAGCTGTTCGTCAAGGAAGCCGCACGCGAGATGACCTTCAAGGCCGGGCAGAAATGCACCGCGATCCGCCGGATAATCGTGCCGCGTGCCTTGCAGGATGACGTGGCCGAGGCACTGTCAGCCCGCCTACAAAAGGTGACCGTTGGCCTGCCGGATGATGAGGCGACGCGCATGGGGGCATTGGTGTCAAAGTCCGACCGCCAAAGCGTGCGTGACAAGATCCGCCAGTTGCAGCGGGAGGCAGATGTTATCTGCGGCCAGCCCGATACGGTGCAGGTCACCAGCGGCGATCCCGAGGCCGGGGCGTTCCTGAACCCTGTGCTGTTACAGTGCAAGGGTCCCTTGAGCGCCGAAACGGTTCATGCGGTGGAGGCTTTCGGCCCGGTCGCAACCCTGATGCCCTATGACGACCTGGCAGAGGCCGTTGCGATTGCGCGCAAGGGCAAAGGGTCGCTGGTGTCGTCCCTGTTCACCAATGATGCGTCAGCAGCGGCAGAGATCGTGCAGGGATTGGCCGCCTATCACGGCCGCGTGCTGGTCGGAAACCGCGATACGGCCAAGACCTCAACCGGCCATGGTTCCCCCCTGGCCCCGCTGATCCATGGCGGTCCGGGACGCGCGGGTGGCGGCGAGGAAATGGGCGGCATTCGGGGTATCAAGCATTTCATGCAGCGCACTGCGGTTCAGGGCTCCCCTCAGATGCTGGCGGCGATCACCGGTGAATGGGTCGATGGTGCCCCGGCACAGCAAGGCACACACCCGTTCCGTAAATCGCTGGCAGAGTTGCGCATCGGTGATCAGATCGTGACCGACGCCCGCCCGATCACCAAGGACGATGTCGAGCATTTTGCCGAGTTCACCGGCGACACCTTCTATGCCCATATGGATAGTGACGCCGCCAAGGCAAACCCGTTCTTCGAGGACCGGGTGGCGCATGGTTACCTGATCGTATCCTTCGCAGCTGGCCTGTTTGTGGAGCCGAACCCCGGCCCGGTTCTGGCCAATTACGGCGTCGACAACCTGCGCTTTATGACCCCGGTCTATTTCGGTGACACCCTGCAGGTCCGCCTGACCTGCAAACAGATCAACCCCCGTGCCAATGGCGACTATGGCGAGGTACGCTGGGACTGCCATGTCACCAACCAGAACAAAGAGGTGGTCGCACAATATGATGTGCTGACCATGGTGGCGAAAACCTGGCCGATGCCTGTTGAGACGACATAGAGGGCTTTGCCCAATTTTTTAGGTGTTCTTGGTGCGATGCACGGCGGCCTTCGGCCTTGATTCCGCGCAGGAAAAGCCTCGCAATCACCACCTTTTTTCCTATCGAACGATTGAGGTACTCAATCCCCCCGACGATCCACCACACGCTTGGCCTTGCCTTCAGACCGCGCCACGGCTCCCGGATCATTCACGATGATCGCCGTGGATATCCCCACCACCGATTTGATGTGATGTGCCAATTCCTTGGCCGAAGCCGACCGCGCGGCCTCTGACGCCTCTGAGGCGGTGCATTCCACATGCACGGCCATCGCATCCATCCGGTCCTTGCGGGTCAGTTCGATCTGGAAATGCGGGGCCAGACCGGTGCATTTCAGGATTTGTTCCTCAATCTGGGTCGGGAACACATTCACACCGCGCAGGATGATCATGTCGTCCGAACGCCCGGTGACCTTTTCCATGCGCCGCATCGACCGGGCCGTGCCGGGAAGCAGGCGCGTCAGATCGCGGGTGCGGTAGCGGATGATCGGCAGGCCCTCTTTGGTCAGGGTTGTGAAGACCAGTTCCCCCATTTCACCATCGGGCAGCACCGCGCCGGTTTCAGGGTCAATGATCTCGGGATAAAAGTGATCCTCCCAGATATGCAGCCCGTCCTTGGTCTCCACACATTCATTGGCCACACCCGGACCCATCACTTCGGACAGGCCATAAATGTCGACCGCATGCATATCAAAGGCCTGCTCAATCTCGGTCCGCATTGCGTTGGTCCAGGGTTCGGCGCCGAAAATCCCGACCTTCAATGAACTGGCCCGCGGGTCCAGTCCCTGACGCCGGAACTCATCCAGCACCGACAACATATAGGACGGCGTGACCATGATGATATCCGGCTTGAAATCATTGATCAGCGTCACCTGCCGCTCTGTCATTCCGCCCGAGACAGGGACTACGGTACAGCCCAGTTTTTCCGCGCCGTAATGCGCGCCCAGCCCGCCAGTAAACAGCCCATAGCCATAAGCGATATGGCAAATATCCCCGGCCCGCCCGCCAGAGGCGCGGATGGACCGGGCCACCAGATCACCCCAGGTCTCGATATCCCCCTTGGTATAGCCAACCACCGTCGGCTTGCCCGTCGTCCCGGACGAGGCATGCACACGCACGATCTGATCCCGCGGCACGGCAAACATGCCGAACGGGTAGGTGTCGCGCAGATCCTGTTTCAGGGTGAAAGGGAATTTCGCAAGATCGGCAAGGGTTCTAAAGTCATCAGGATGCACGCCATGAGCATCGAATTGCTGGCGATAAAACGGCGTATTTTCATAGGCATGACGCAGTGACCAGGCCATCCTTTCTTGCTGCAAAGCGGCGATCTCGTCGCGGCTGGCCCGCTCAATCGGATCAAGGATGGATGGATCGGGGGTCAGGTCTTTCATGCAATGCCTCTTGTTACTGATCCTGTCCGGGTTCGGGCAGCAGGGTCTGGCCGAGTGTTCGGGAATGGCCCCGGAACTCCACCAGAACCGTGCCATCGGCGCGGGCGATGGTCACGTCATAAATGCCAGAGCGCCCCTTGCGCGACACCTCGCGCGCGGTGGCGGTCAGCCGGTCGCCCAAGGCCCCCGGCGCAACATAAGTGACAGAGCAATGCTGCGCAACCGTCACCTGATTGTAGGTGTTGCAGGCAAAGGCAAACGCACTGTCTGCCAGTGTAAACAGATAGCCCCCATGCGCATTGCCATGCCCGTTGGTCATCTGTTCTGTAACGGTCATGTCAAGCACCGCCGTGCCCGGTGCGATTTGCGTAATCACGATGCCAAGGGCCTGCGATGCTGTGTCCGCATCCCACATAGCTTTGGCGCTGGCCTCTGCCAGTTCCTGCGGTGACATGCTGCTGATATTCTGCATGGCTCTTGCCCCTTACTCGTGCAAACAGTGACAAACTTGTCCGTGCTGCGCAAGCCGTTGGCGAGGTCGCCGCCCGCGGTCAAACAAGGGCGAGACCTAAGACTTTGAGGGCGCTCTTTGATCTTTGAAGGTGATCAGCCACATGGCGATCAGGATCATCACGGTCGACAGGTAAAAGCTGGGGCCGGGGATCAGACGAAACAGCATCCCATCCGCGATGACCGCAAAGACTAGGGACAGATACTCAAACGGGGCCAGCTTTGATATCTCACTTTGTTGCAGAGTACAGCCGCTATATCATCGCCTGGAAGCTCTGCACGAACATGCGGGCCGAGGACGTGACTGACACAATTGAGCTGGCTCTGGCGGCGTCCGGATGCGATCAAGCCGTCGTTCGGCACAT
>NZ_JBTLNE010000082.1:0-11977 GCF_054457435.1 Halovulum sp. GXIMD14793
ACCTTCGAAGCGCTTTTCAAATCCGTTGCACAAACATGCGACCTCTTCCCACCAGACGAGTGCCGAAATCTCTTCAAGGCTGCCGGGTATGTTGCAGATTAAATGGACGGTGCTCTAGAGAGGTCGCTGGTGGAGCAGCGCTACTATCCAGAGATTGACGGCTTGCGTGCGATCGCCGCATTGGCAGTTGTCGCATAGCCTCCGGCCAGTTCGTGAAACTCATCGCGCAAGGGCTCCAGAATGCGCGATAGCGGCACGTTGGCCCAGTTGAACTCTTCCTTGCCCGATTCCAGCCGCGAGATATCCAGCAGCGCATGCAGCAATTCCTCCATCGAGGCAAATGCCCCGGCAATGCGGTCGCTGATATCGCGCTGGGGATCGGTCAGATCAGTACTGCGCAGGGTCGACAGGAACAGTTTGGCCGCACTCATCGGCTGCAGCGGATCGTGACTGGCCGCCCTTAAAAAACGGTTCTTCGACAGGTTTGCGGTCTCGGCCGCCTCCTTCGCCTCGCGCAGCGCTTCTTCGAAGGCTTGGCGTTCGCGTATCTCACGCGTCAGGTCCAGATTGGCGCGGGTCAGCGCCTGCGTCCGCTCTGCCACCCGCGCCTCAAGCGTGTCCTTGGCCAGCTTCAACGCATGGGTGACCTCACGCTCGGCGGTGACATCGGTGAAGGTCGCGATAAATCCGTTTTCGGGCAATTGCTGAAAGCTGACATCCATGATCGCGCCGTCATTCCGGATCAGCTCTCCGGTCATAGGAACGCGTTTTCGCAGCCCGGTTTCCCAGTCCATGTCGGCCTCTGGGGCGCTTCGAAACGCGCTTTGACCGACCAGATAATCCACAATGCTGTTAAGACTGACCTCTGCCCGGGTCAACGCATAAGGCAAGGGCACCAACATGCGAAACCGGTTGTTGCAGCTGACCAGATCGCCATCGGCATTGAAGGTGGCCAACCCTTGGATCAAATTCTCAAAGGTCACGCGCGCCAGGTTGGCCTGAGCGTCTATGATCTTTTCCTGCTCGCGCCGCTGATGCCGCACCATGTCGGTGACATCGGTATGCAGGATCGCCATCCCGTCGTCCTGCGTCTGACGTTGCGATACCTGCAGCCAACGGTCATTCTTCAGCGCAATGGTGAAGGTGCTTTGTGGCAGGCGGGACTGGTCTATGCGAAACTTCAGCCAGTTCTCTGCGTTCATCTCGCCCAGATCAAGGAATTGGGACCGCAAAATCGCCGCTGCGAAATCGTCGAAACGGATGCCTGGCACAATCGCATCAGCGACATCGTCAAACAGATGCCGAAAACGCCGGTTGCAGATCACCAGCGTGCCTTCGGAAAACAGCGCAAAGCCCTCCTGCATCGCCTCGATCGCGCTTTCGAGGTTGCGGCGCGAGGCTTCGGACAGGTTTTGCGCCTGAGCCAGTTCGCGGTTCTTCGTCGACAGATCGCCAAGCGCGGTTTGCAGGTCCTGCGTGCGGTCCTGCACCTCCTGCTCCAGTGCTGTGGCGGTCTGGAACAGCGAATAGGCGGAAATGCTGGACCTTTGATCGATGGAGGACATCAACGCCTCGTTGATGCGCAACAGCTTGTCGATCTTCTCCGTTTCGGTGTCGGTATGCCGCAGCATCGGCGCCCCCTTGCTCAGCTGCCCGGGGGATAAAAGGCGATCCCCACGAAGGTCTGGTTCACATGCATGCCGTGGTGCTGCTCTCCATACGTGTTGAAGCCGACCACGGTGTGCTGGGAAAACAGGTCTGATACAGCCTGAGCTTTTTCCTGACGTTCCACATCCAGACGGCGCAGAATGTAGTCAAAGGCCAGGATCAGTTCAGGTTTACGCGTTAACTGGTCAAGCTCCCGCTTTAACCCTTCCACGATGTCCTCAGCCCGGCCCAGGGTCAAGGTGACACCGGGATCAATCGCCGACATCAGCTTTAACGCACCATCTTCGGTGCGTTCCTGAATAGAGCGGACGTGAAAGCGGTCACCTGCCCGCACCAACAAGGGGTTCGAGGCGAAATCGAAAGGTGACAGGTCATCGACGGCGCGGCCGATGCGATAGGCGTATTCCTCGGCCGCCGGTTCGGCATTGATTTCAGTGATCAGCCGCTCTGCAGGATCGGCACTGGTGACCACCATGCGGGTCGGCGTGGGTTGGAAATGGTCGAAGATCAGCTCATGCGGGCGAAAGTCCGTGTCAAGAATACACAGAACGGCACTGTCACTATTGACCCAGCCATCGCTAGCGACAGCCGTGCGGCGGAACTTCAGGTCATCCCCGGCAGAGCCGCCCAAGACCGGAATGCCGTGCAGCACAGCGTCCACCGCTGCAACCAGTGCATCCTCCTGTTGCGAAATACCATCGACCAGCAGAATGCCCACGCGGCTCCAACCCGGGGGAAGGTCAGGCAGATCCAGCGCCCACACCGCCCGCATACAGTCCGAGACGGTGTGCATCCGCAATCCTTCGATAACCTGCCGACGCATTCGAAAATGAGCGGCAGGAAAGACAACGGCCACCACCGACCCAGTGGCATAGCCGCAGGACGACAATCACCAGCCGTAGTGCAGCCAATGCAGGGCACCGTACCGAATGCAGCGTTCATATGCCGGGCCAGTTGCTCAAAGTCATAGCTGCTGAAGGCGAAATAGAGCACCAGCGCGGTATCCCCCCACAAGGGCGGCAGCGATCTGGCTGGCCGCCTCAGCTTCGCCAGGAACGTCAGATCTGGCGGTACGCAAGCCACTTTTACCTGACCCGTCAGGGCTTTCGGGATCAGGGTGGTTCAGCAAGGGCGACGGTCCGGGGTCACGGCGTACTGTTGAAGAACTGGGCTTTCTTGGCGATCAGCACAGCCTGTGTCCGGCTATGCGCGCCTACTTTGCGCAGGATAGCGGTGACATGTGCCTTTACCGTGGTTTCCGCGATAGAGAGATCATAGGCGATCAGCTTGTTCGGCTTACCCTCGCAGACCAGCCGCAGGATTTTGGTCTGCTGCGGGGTCGGGGTCGACAGGCGCGACATCACCTCTTTCTGCGAGTTCAGGGCGTCAGCCTCGGCATCGTCGGGGTTATACCTCTCGGGCACATAGGTGCCACCGGATCACATGATCCGAAACGCCTCGCACATCCGGTCGCGATCCACATCCTTGGGCACAAAGCCCTGCGCCCCGGCAGCCAGTGCAGCGGCCACCATGCGCGGTTTCATCAACGCCGAAACCACGGTGACCGGTGTTTCAGGCACACGCCGGCGCAAGGTCACCAGCCCTTCGGAACCTGACACGTCCGGCAAGTTCAGATCCAAAACAATCGCATCGGGCACCGCGCCATCACTCAGAACCTGCATGGCCTGAGCCAGCGAGTTGGCGGTTTTCACTTCGGCCAGATGAAACGCATTGCGCAATGTCAGAACCAGCGCGTCACAGAACAGGGGATGGTCGTCAATCACCAGAACGCTGTTGATGCCGGGCATTCTGGCAGGCGGTTGAGAACGAAGCTGTTGCGGCGTGACCATATGTGGTTCCCTTTCCCGACCATCATTAGGCAAGATCGCCAGTGACACAATCGTTTGTGCAAGGCCCGCCCCGGCCATGCGACTAAAGCACTAGGTTTTGGACGGGGTGCCGTATTACCATGCTGCACATGCGCCGCTAAGGTAATCAAAAGTACCAAAGGGGAGTTGCCAATCATGCTGTCACTGAAGTCATTACTGGCCACAGCGCTGATCCTGCTGGCACCGGGACTAAGCCACGCGCAGGAGGTTCTGCGTCTGGCCACCCTGAAAACCGGCACCGTCAATTGGGAACTGGACACAATCGCGCATTACGGTCTGGACCAGAAAAACGGCTTTAAGCTTGAGGTGCAGGGCATGGCCGGAAACCCGGCCACGCGGGTCGCCTTTCAGGGCGGCGAGGCCGACGCGATGGTCGCCGACTGGCTTTGGGTGGCGCGCCAGCGGGCCGAGGGCAAGGATTACGTGTTTATCCCCTACTCCACCGCCGTTGGTGGCTTGCTGGTCAAGGATGACAGCGGCATCGACACACTGGCCGATCTTGCGGGCAAACAGATCGGCATTGCCGGTGGTCCGGTCGACAAAAGCTGGCTGATCATACAGGCCATGCCGCTCAGGAAGCCGGTCTTGATCTGGCCGCCGAGACCGAGCAGGTCTTTGGCGCACCACCACTGATCATGCAGGCCGGGCTGAAGGGCGAGGTCGCGGGCTTGATCAATTTCTGGCATTTCCTGGCCAAGATGAAGACCAAGGGCTTTAGCGAACTGGTCAGCGTTTCGGACGCAGCCAGGGCGCTGGGACTTGATCCCACCACGCCGCTGCTGGGCTATGTTGTCACGGGTGATATGCTGCGCGAAAAGCCCGAACTGGTGGCCGGTCTGGCCAAAGCATCGCGCGAGGCAAAGGCAATCCTGGCCAGCGATGACGCTGCCTGGGATCGGCTGCGTGAGCGGATTCGGGTCTCCAATGATGCAGAATTTGAGGCGCTAAAAGCAGGATTTCGTGCTGGTATCCCCGCCGAAACGCCTGTGAATGTGGCCGCAGCCGTTAAGATGTTCGATCTTATGGTCAAACTGGGCGGCGAAAAGCTGATGGGCAGTGCCAAGACCTTCCCCGACGGAGTGTTCTACAAAGGTGAGTGATCGGCGCGGCCGCTGGATCGGCGCGGCCTCTGGCGCGCTGCTGCTGGTCTGGATACTGGCGGCCTGGCTGGCGGCCGACCCAAACACCCTGCCCGGCCCGCTGCGCGTGTCTCAGGTGCTGATTAAAGAGGCATCAAGCGGAGCCTTGTGGCTGCATCTGTCCGCAACGCTGCTGCGGGTCCTGGCCGCCTTTGCCATTGCGATGTCGGTGGGCACGGTGCTGGGGCTGCTGATGGGCCGCTCACAACGCGCCAATCAATGGCTGAACCCCTGGCTGATCGTGTTGCTGAACCTGCCTGCCTTGGACGATATGGCGCGCAGTTTTGACATGCCCCCGGGCGACCGGTTGCGCCATGTTGTCCTGCCCCAACTGGCACCGCATCTGGCAAGCGCCGCCCGTTCGGACATTTCCCTGATCTGGAAAATCGTTCTGGTGGTTGAGTTTCTGGGACGTTCTTCAGGTATTGGCTTTCAGATCCACAGCTATTTCCAGTTGTTCGATGTGCCGCATGTGCTGGCCTATGCAATCAGCTTTGTGCTAAAGCGTTTCGAGTTTACCTTGAGACATCACATAAAATCGAAACGCGTACACCATATAGGCTTATCACTGCGTTTCAGGATAGTCTTTTGTCTCAGGTTTATCCCGAAACGCTTTAGTAATGCTGGCAGTCAAATACCTGATCTTTCACCCCATGGAGCGGCGCGCGACGCGCTGGCGGCGCGATGCGGATTGACCTGAAGGGCAAGTCCTTTGCCGGACAGCCCGTGCTGGGTCCGGTGCACGCCGAGATTGGCGTAGGAGAGCGGGTGGCCCTGGTCGGAAAATCAGGCATCGGCAAGTCCACACTGATCCGCCTGATCGCCGGGCTGGAAACCAACCTTGACGGAACGATCACCGATATTGGCCACACTGCGATCGTCTTTCAGGAACCCACCCTGCTGCCCTGGCGCACGGCGCTGGCCAACATCACCCTGCCGACCCGCTGCACGCCTGATTTGGCGCAACATCTGCTTGCTGAGGTCGGATTGCTGGATCGACGGGATGCCTTTCCCCGCCAACTATCACTTGGCCAGCAGCGACGTCTGGCCTTAGCACGCGCGCTGGCCGCAGAGCCGGATTTGTTGCTGCTGGACGAGGCTTTCGCATCACTGGACAGCGACACCCGGGATCGGATGCTGGAGCTGACCAAAAAACTGCTATCGGCGCGCAATGTCGGCCTGATCCTTGCCACCCACGATATGGACGAAGCGAACCGGCTATGCAGCCGCGTTCTGGCCCTTTCAGGCAGCCCGGCAACGCTGAGCATTGATCAGCCGCTGGATGCTAATGACGTCGATTTGCATCAAACCATGCGGGCAGCCTTGGCGGAATAGAACCTCAAACGACCTTTTTGCGGCCTATCGGGTGACTTGCTTTCCCTCGCATCCACCCACAGTTTGTGAGAGACTATGCCTATGCTCCACCTCGCGCCTCTTCCTGCCTTTCACAAACGCCTGCGGCGGCTGCGCCGGGTTGCGGGCTTGAAACAGGAGGCGCTGGCCGATCTGCTGAGTGTCAATCAAACGAGCATCTCGCGTTGGGAGAGCGGCGCGCAGCTGCCCGATCCAGCGGTGCAGCAAAAAGCGCTGGCACTGCTGACCTCAGCCGGGGCGCATGATGCTGCCCTGAAAAGGTTGGTTGAAACCTCCCCCGCCTGTCTGCATCTGGTCGAGGAAGCTAACCATATTTGCCTAACCTATTCCAAAAGCCGGGCGCAGGACTGGGATGCGACGGATCGCAGCTTGATTGGCACTTCGCTCTGGCCTTTTGCAACGGACGAAATCCGCACCGCCGAGGCTGAGTTGGAGGATCACGGCTGGTGGGAGGATATGTCCCCCGCCCCCAAGGCTTTCATCACCTCAGGAGCAGTGCATCCCGAGATACGCATCAGCGCTGGCGGCATCCTGTGGGAGCGGGTCTACCTATCGGACGGCACGCCTGCGCGGCTGGTCAGCGGTCTGCATCCGAACGCATAGTTTATGCGTGGCTAATAACGGCAGAACGCGGTACGCCTTCGGCCATGTCCACTGCACGCCGGATCATCGCTGTTATTCTGCTCTGGCTGATCGGGCTGGCCGCTGCCGGGCAGTTCTCAAAGATCGCGGTGCCGCTTGCCGACATCAGAGCGCTTTATCCTGCAGCCGGAAACCAGATCGGCTGGCTGCTGTCCCTCGTCAGCGCTGTGGGTGCCGTCCTTGGTGTGGTTGCGGGCGGCTTGGTGGACCGGATTGGCCCGCGCCGTATCCTGATCTTTGGCCTAGCACTGGGGGCGGCCATGTCGCTGTGGCAGGCCAGCCTGCCCGGCTTTGCCCTGATGCTGGTCAGCCGGGTGATTGAGGGCGGTTCGCATCTCATCATCGTTGTCGCCGCACCGACCTTGATCGCAGAGCTGAGTGAGGGACGCTACCAGGGGGCTGCGATGACGCTTTGGAGTACGTTTTTTGGCGTGTCCTTTGCCCTGACCGCATGGCTTGGCACACCCCTGGTCGCCACATCTGGCGTGCCGGTGTTGTTTCTGGCCCATGCTGCCCTGCTGGCGGGGCTGATGCTGCTGGCGGCATGGCTGCTGCCCCCAAGACAGCGCCAGCAGTCAGAGACAACCGGCGGGATTTGGCAAAAACATATGGCCGCCTATCGCTCCCCGTTCATTGCGGCCCCCGGCGTCGGCTGGCTGTTCTATACCATCACATTTGTTGCGCTGCTGGCCATCCTGCCGGACCTGATGCCCGCCACACAGACCACCGAGATCGCAGGACTGCTGCCCCTGATCAGCATCGCCGCCTCCTTGCTGCTAGTGCCGCTCCTGCTGCGCGTAATGTCTGCGGTCGCGGTTGTGCTGCTTGGCTTAGGGCTGGCCACGGCCGTTGCCCTGTCAAACCTGGCACTAGCGCAACCCGCCCTGCTGGCCTTTGTGTTGTTCGGCATTCTGGGGCTGGTGCAAGGGGCCAGTTTTGCCGCCGTGCCGCAGCTGAACCGGCAAACCGACGCCCAGGCCGTCGCCTATGGACTGATGGCGCAGGCCGGCAATCTTGGTAATCTGATCGGGACCCCGCTATTGCTGAGCACACTTGCCTATGGTGGAACATCGGCGATGTTCCTGCTGGTTGCGGCCATCTATGCCAGCGCAATTCTGGCGCACCTGGTTTTGATGCAGATAAGGCGCCGTTACCCGCTGGCGGAGTAACGCGGCCATCTGACGAAAGGTGTCACGCAGGTGCAGTTAAGCGGCTCGCCAGCTGGGTATATCTTGTGCAAGCACAGTCGGCTGAAGAGCTTTCTTACACAGCAATCCGCACCTTACGCCCAATCCTTGCATATTGTGCCATCCTCGACCGTCGTGCGCTCTGATCCCACTTATCTAAGGCGGATTGCACAAAATTTGGTGTCCAACGCCATCAAGTATTCCGGTCAGGGCCGGGTCCTGGTTTGGGTGCGGCATCAGGATAATCGCGCGTTGCTTGAGGTTTGGGATACGGGGCCGGGCATACTGCCCCAAGATCAGGAGCGAATCTTTGGGGAGTTTCAGCGCCTGAACGAAACCTCCGGCTTGCCGGGTATGGGGCTGGGCCTGTCCATCGTGCAGCGCGCATGTGCGCAGTTGGGTCATAAGCTGGAACTTGAAAGCATGCCGGGCCGTGGCTCGGTCTTTCGTATTTATATGGATGTGATGACCGCCGACGCGATCCGCGCCGAAGTCCCGGCGGCGGAGGTGCCCACCGACCCGCTGAGCAATATCATCGCCCTTGTGGTTGAAAACGATGCCGAGATGCGGGTGGCCATGACCGTCCAGCTGGAGAATTGGGGGATGGGCGTGCTGGATGTCAGCGGTTCGCAGTCCGCCGTTGATCTGATCCGCGAGGTGGACGTGCTGCCGGACCTGATCATCGCCGACTATCAGTTGGACAACAATGACACCGGACTGGATGCGATCCGCCTGGTGCGCGACCAGACCCCGCACGATATTCCGGCGCTGCTGGTCACTGCAGACCGATCCAAAGCGGTGCATCAGGCGGCGGCGCTGAATATTCCGGTCATGGCCAAGCCAGTGGACCCTCAGAAGTTACAGGATGCCATCCGGGCGCTGACCGGGCGGAAACCGTGAGGGCTTGTCGATGGCCGGGGCGATGCATTGGGTTTGTGCAACCGCATTCAGCGCGAAGGTCGGATATCCGGACTGCAAAAGACAGGATAGGACTGTCTTGCCAAAAGGGAGACCAAACGTGTTCAAACATCTGATCGCCATCGTACTGATGACCTTTGCCACAGGGGCCGCTGCCGGCCCCGCCGCCGAGGCGATCTTTGCCGAAGGTATCCTGACCGATCTGCCCGATAACACGGTTGTGCACTACATCCACACCCGCAGCGGTCCCGAGCAAGACAACTTTCTTCCGATCCGCGAGGGCGCCGTGACGCTGACACTGGCTGCGCGCGATGGCCAGCAGCGGGTGGTGGAACTGACCATGACCGCCGATGGCCGCAAGCGGGTTCTCGATGACTCGCCTGCCAGCGCCGGAAATCCGGTGGTGATGGCCTTTATGGAATCCACGCTCCGTTCCATGTCTGCGATCACGGGTGGCAGTCCGTTTTACATCCGCAACCGCCTGCGCGACACGTTGCGCAGCGGCGGGGAGGTGCAGGCCGTAACGATAGATCATGACGGGCGCAGTATCGCCACGCAGGAGATTATCCTGCATCCCTTCAAGGCCGATCCGAACGCCGCGCGCATGGGTGTATTTGCCGATCTGGAGCTGCGCTTTGTGGTCTCGGAGGACGTTCCAGGCTACTTTCTGACATTCGCGGCGCAAACGCCCAAGGGGGGACCTGGCCTATGCCGTGACCATCACGTTGAAGGAGGGGAGCTGATGCGTAGACTTACCCTTGCATTGATACTTGCTGCCGCCCCTGTGGCGGCGCAGGACTATAACGATTACCCGACGCTGGCCCGGGCCGACTATGTTTTTGGCTGTATGGCGGTGAATGGCCAGACACGCACAGCGCTACAGTCGTGCTCTTGCTCTATCGACGTGATTGCAAGCATTTTGCCATATGAGAAATACGTCGCGGCCGAGGCTGTGCTGCAGTTGCGCCAGAATGGTGGCGAACGCTACATGCTGTTCCGTTCCGTCCCGGCCAATGCGTCGGTGGCCGAACTTCGCCGGGCGCAGGCTGAGGCGGAGATTTTGTGTTTTTGACGTTTGGCGGGGATGCCTGAAGCCGGTCTGTATGGAACGCCGCGACGGTCTAATTCGGCCTAGCTGCGCCCTGCATCACTTCGCAGGGATCAGCCCCTTTTCACGGAACACCTGCTGGCGTGGTTTCC
The DNA here is from genome assembly GCF_054457435.1 of Halovulum sp. GXIMD14793. Taxonomy (NCBI): domain Bacteria; kingdom Pseudomonadati; phylum Pseudomonadota; class Alphaproteobacteria; order Rhodobacterales; family Paracoccaceae; genus Halovulum; species Halovulum sp. GXIMD14793. Next base: position 10,018 of record NZ_JBTLNE010000082.1, read on the forward strand.
AGCGATAATCCGGATCCCTTGCCGTCAGCACCCAGGTCAACCGCCCGCCCTTACGCCACGGATCCAGCACCATACCGTTGAACATGCCGTCGCCGCGGCGGCTGACAATGACGGTGCTGTGCTCAATCCGGAACGGGTTGTCTGAATTGGCAATGGCGCGGTGCAGTTGCAGGGTGCGAAATCCCTCCTGCCGCAGCCGTGCCTCCATATCATCGGCCCAGTGGTAGCACAGGCCGCGCGGCTTCAGGCCCATATTGACCTTGGTATTGTGGACCAGCGGCGCGTCGGTGATGCGGTAGCGTTGTGCCAGCTCGTAAGTGTGTTGGTAGGCGATACGAGCCGCGCGCTCTGCCTCCTCCGGATCAATATCGGGGCCAAGCGTGCTGAGGCCCTTGGCCAGCTGTGTGATCTGCTGGTCCGAGGCGATCTCAGGTCCGATCGGGCCACTTGCACCGCAGGCGCTAAGCACCAGCGCCATGCCAATCAACAACAATCTAGCGACACGTCTCATCCTTGCCCTCATCTGCGCACCCGGTCAGAGTGCTACCCACAAGCGGCGATGGTGTCGAGGCGAACTGTCTGACAAAGCTGTGAAAAATCCGCAGCGCGGGTCAGGCCTTGCAAGTTAGGTCAGTGGCGAACCGTCAGCCATCAACCGTGCTTTTGGCAAAGCTCTGCTGCCAGCTGTTGCCATCGGTATCGACGGCGCGCACCTGGATCGTTTCGGCCCCATTATCGGTGTAACGAAACTCAAAGGTCGGATTTTCGGCGATGGAAATGCCGCCTTCCAGCCGGAACAACAGCTCATCCCCCTGCATTACCTCAAGCTCCAAGATAAAATGCGCGGGGATCAGCAGCAGCGAGACCTGATCACGCTGCAGGCCCAAGAAATTCGGATGCAGCACCTGCAGCTTGGCATGCCGACGTGTTGTTGCCGCCTGACCCTGCGGGGACATGTCGCGGAACCGCATCTGCCCCATCGTGGCTGCCGCGACTTCGGGGTCTTTGCCCGCAGGGGCAGAGCATCCGCCAGAGGCTTTGACAAACCGCCCGACCATCAAGGTGTCACCCCCGGTGGTTTTGGCGATGGCGCGGACATTGGAATAGGCGTTGACCCGAAGCCGTGCTTCGAAATCCAGGTGCCCCATGCCTTCGCCAAGCGTAAAGGTCGCAGCCACCGGCGCTGGGTTTTCATCCACAATCAGGGTCAGCGTCTCGACCCTGTCAGTGGAAAGCGGATCCTGCTGCAGATGCACAGGCACCGTTGCGGCATCATGGGCGCGGTAAGGTGCTTCGAAACTCAGTAAATCGGTCCCATCGCGGATCTCTGTATCCCCGACAACATCGCCCCGCAAATCTGCCCAGGTTTCGCCGTCCACCAACGGATTCCGGACCCCTTCGGCAAGGGTACCGGTTGCAAGCAGCAGGATAGCGGTTCCAAGAACAGGTAATTTCATGACGCAAATTCCCATGTCAGAGCATCAATATTTTGCATGGATCTGAGAAGTTTGTAAATTGAGCCGGACCGAATTCTTGGCGCTACACAGCCTTGCGATGCCGAATTTGGCAACAATAGCGCCGCGATCAGGGGAATTGTCGATATGGAAGAGTTGTTATTTGCTGCTGAGCTGATCCTGTCGGTCTGTCTGACCTCGGACGCGGATATCTGTGCCGACCGCCTTGTGCCGTCTCCGGCGAAACTGAGCCAGGAACAGTGCGAGGCGACGGCACAGCCCCGGGCCGCCCAATGGCTGGACTTGCATCCCGGCCTGACCCTGCAGGCAACACGGTGCGCGTCCATCAACACCGTCGCGCCGATTTCCGTGGTTGAGGTGGCCGATGGTCTTTGGGCGGCTCAAAGCCTCATTCCGCCGGATCGCAACACGCTATGAAAAAACTTCAGCCAACTTCATGGCCATGATCAAACTCGCGTCTATCAGGCTATGGTGTCAGTTTTACG
>NZ_JBTLNE010000083.1:0-11921 GCF_054457435.1 Halovulum sp. GXIMD14793
TTCGAAACCCGCACATTCCCGCGCTGAACCGGTAAGTAGGGGCAGATCAGCGCGTAGTGGCTTTCTGTTATCTCATTCATAACAGATACTTTGTACAAAACAGCACTATGCAATAGTGTGCACAGGCCCTAAAAACAAAAGATTCGACAGAGCAGGGTCGTGAGATCACGCACCAAAACACCTAGCTGTTTCTCGCGGAAGTGCACGTAGCGACCGGATCTCGCAATTCAAGATGGTGACATGCTTGAATGGGTAAACATTGCGGGATCCCAAGTTTGCGCAAATGTAAATCTCGGGACAACTCCATGCGTTGTCTGTGCCTTAAGGCTTCTGGGAACAGCCAATCATCGAGCGTAGTCGTAGTTGCGCGCGCTCCGGAACGGGGATTATTCGAATGAATTTACAAGACAAGGTATGCGTTATCACAGGTGCGGCTCGAGGGATTGGTGCTGCCGTCGCAAAACGCTACATCGAAAGCGGTGCAAAAGTTGCCATTGCGGACCTCCAATTGGAAGATGCAGAGGAAACCACTGCGAGGCTCACAGAGATTGGACCGGGCTCAGCAATTGGTGTCAAAATGGATGTCACCGACGAAGAGGCGGTGAATGCTGGAATCAAGCAAGTTGTTGAAACTTGGGGCCGCGTCGACGTTTTGGTTTCGAACGCCGGTATCCAGATCGTACATGAGCTTGAGAGCTTTCCGTTCGACCAATGGAAAAAACTACTTTCTATCCACCTTGATGGCGCATTCCTTACGTCCAAAGCCTGCTTGCCGCATATGTATGCACAGGGTGAAGGGACGATCATTCTAATGGGTTCAGTTCATTCCAAAGAAGCCTCGCAACTCAAAGCTGCATATGTCACAGCGAAACACGGCCTTTTGGGCCTTGCGCGTGTTATCTCCAAGGAGGGTGCGGCGCATGGCGTGCGTGCAAATGTGATTTGTCCTGGCTTTGTGCGAACACCACTTGTCGACAAGCAGATACCCGAACAGGCCAAGGAACTTGGCGTCTCTGAGGAAGAGGTCGTCAAGAGTGTGATGCTTGGTGGCACTGTAGATGGGAAATTCACAACAGTGGAAGATGTCGCCGAAGTTGCACATGTCTTTGCAGCGTTTCCCACCAACGCTTTGACCGGGCAGTCCATGATCGTCAGCCACGGCTGGTTCATGGAATAGCTCCCTAGCACAGCCTCAATTTCCAATGTCTTTCTTAGTCTGATGGCCAGGACACCTTCTTACATGCAGAAATTCAAATATCTCTCAATCGTTGTCCTTGTCGTGGCCATTGCAGGTGGTCTGATTGGCTACTGGCGCCATGAAACGCTCTATCCTTCAACGCAGGATGCATATATTCAGGCCGCAGTCATCAACATTGCGCCAGAAGTGACCGGTAAGGTTGTTGCGATCCATGTTTCGGACAACCAAAGAGTTTCGTCGGGTGATCCACTTTTTGATCTCGACGACACTGTGTACAAGAACGCGCTTGCCCAAGCAAAGGCTCAGGTGGAAGCAGCGGAAAATGCCCGCGAAAGCTTTAGACAGCAGATTAGTGCGTCCGCAGCGGCAGTCGAAAGTGCCAGGGTCACTCTTGAAGCTACTGTTGCACAAGGCAACCGCATCAAGCAACTCTTTGACGATGATAACGCATCACAAGCGGCACTGGACAATGCACGCACAACAGAAGCCTCTGCAAGAAGTGCTTTACATGCGGCAGAAGCAAGCTTGGCTCGAGCACGCAGCGCAGCGGTTTCCAATGAGGACACGTTAGTGTCCGCGCGAGCTGCACAGAATACGGCGGAACTGAATCTCGACCACACTAAGATTACAGCGCCTTTCGACGGTTGGATCGCAAACTTTTCCTTGCGTGAAGGCACGATTGTCACGGCCTACACTCCCCTGTTCGCGATGGTCGATAACAGCGAATGGTGGGTGGAGGCCAATTTCAAAGAAACGGATCTGACAAGAATTAAAGACGGCCAGCCCGTCGCAATTTCGGTCGATTTGCTGCCCAACGTCGCGCTCACTGGGATAGTTGAGTCCATCCGTCGGGGTTCGGGATCGACCTTTGCCCTGTTGCCCACCGAAAACGCCAGCGGAAATTGGATCAAGGTCACACAACGTTTCACAACTCGAATTGCTCTAGATGAAAGTCATCCTGACCTAAGAGTGGGTGCAAGTTCGACCGTCACAGTCGATACGACCGAACAGTCGCAATGATCACGAATGCGGCCCCTCTGCCAGCTGTTGCCACTGGTTCAAGCGTTCGCGTCGCAATAGTTGTCGCCGTGGTCCTGAGCGCCGTGCTCGAGGTCCTTGACAGTACAATTGTCAACGTTGCTCTTCCGCACATCAAGTCATCCTTTGGCGCAACAACCGACCAGACAACCTGGATCTTGACCAGTTACATCGTCTCCGCCGTGGTGGTCATGCCGCTGACGGGTTTCATGGCCAAGCGCTTTGGCCGTCGTCGATTGATCCTCACCGCCATTCTGGGATTTGCGACTTTCTCCGCTCTGTGTGGCCTTTCCTGGAGCCTCGGATCCATGGTCGCGTTTCGGCTGGGTCAAGGCATGTTCGGAGCGTTCCTAATCCCTTTGTCACAATCCATCTTGTTCGATGCCTTTCCCAAAGAAAAACGCGGGCAGGCCATGGCGATGTTTGGTTTGGGCGTCGTCGTCGCACCTGTGTTGGGTCCAACGATTGGGGCAATCCTTACAGAGGCTTATAGCTGGCGCATGGTGTTCTTTGTCAACTTGCCAATCGCGCTTGTCGCAGTAGTCATGTTGGCAGGCGAGCTTCCCGAAGACGCACCGGAAACCGTGCGCATCGACTGGACCGGCTTGGCGCTTATGGCCATTGGCATTGCGTCCCTACAATTCATGCTTGATCAGGGTCAAAGCAAGGATTGGTTATCTTCCCGGATTATCCAGATTGCCGTGATTGCCGCAGTGTTAGGGGGTCTGGGTTTTCTGCTGCGGGGGTATCGCAATGCGCAAAACATTATTGACCTGCACCTCTTTGCAGACCGGAATTTCGCCTGTGGGAATTTGATCATAGCCGGATTTGCAATTTCGATGTTCGGAGGGATCGCGATACTTCCACTCTTCGTGCAAGGGCTTTTGGGCTACCCGGTTGCAGATGCGGGTCATCTCTTCATCCCGCGCGGCATCGCTGCGGGCGCCTCGATGGTATTCACGGGCGCTGTATTGGTCACGCGCTTTGACCCACGGCTTCTTGCCGCGATTGGCCTTCTTCTTACGGCGTGGAGCAACTTTTTGCTCGGCCAACTGACCCTCGACGCGAGTTTCTGGCAATTGGCTTGGCCGGGCGTTGCTGCCGGGCTGGGGATGGGTCTTGTCTTTGTGCCGTTGTCAACGTTGGCCTTCGACAGCATCGGAGCCAACCAACAGGACGAAGCATCAGGGCTTTACGGCGTCACTCGGCAACTTGGATCATCCATTGGCATTGCGATTGTCGGCGCAATGATCGTGCGCGGAGTCGCGTTGGAAACTGCTCAATTGACGCAAAATGTCACGGCTTACTCCGATGCTGCGCGTGCATATCTTGCGCCGCTACATTTGACGCCGGAGAGTTCAGAAGGCGCAGCTATTCTATTTGGTGAAGTTCAGCGGCAAGCGACACTGATGTCCTATACACATGTGTTCGACGCATTGGGCTGGGTCGCCGTGGCCCTCCTTCCCGTCCTTCTCATGATGCGACGTCCAATTACCAGTGGCGACAAAGCGCCCGTACACTAGAATTCTTTGTCGCGACGAACAACGGCACAAGGCTGGCCTCTTGTCCAAAAACTTTGATCTGCCTGACTTGGTCCAACACGTCTGCGCGAGTGCGAGCAGCGCTTACAAGAGGACCTTGGGCGGTATGCTGCCAAACCTCACAAAGATTTAAATTCCGGATCAAACTGGGGTCAAGTCTGGACCTTATGTTCTTTTGCGAGCCTCTCGGGGACCCCCCTACCCCATCGCGGAGGAAACGCTCTGCATGTTTCTGGAAGGACATGCAGAGCGTCGATTGCAAGGAGATGACCATGAACAAGATCACGACACATATCGCAGACAGTCAGAACGGTCTGGTGGAGTACCTCAAGTCCCATATGAATGACCGTATTGTCGGACAGCACCGTTTCGTCGAACGGCTTTTGCTGGCACTTTTCGCGGACGGCCACATTTTGCTTGAAGGCGCACCAGGCCTGGCCAAGACCAAGGCCGTCAACGCACTTGCACAAACCGTGGACTGCGATGCCCGGCGGATACAGTTCACACCTGATTTGTTGCCAAGCGATCTGACGGGCACAGACATCTACCGGCCCGAGGAAGGATCGTTCACATTCCAACGTGGCCCATTGTTTCACAATCTGATTCTGGCCGACGAAATCAACAGGGCCCCCGCGAAAGTGCAATCCGCATTGCTAGAGGCAATGGCAGAGCGCCAAGTGACCGTCGGCGGTACGACATACAGCCTTCCTGATCTTTTCATGGTCATGGCGACACAAAACCCGATTGAGCAGGAGGGGACATACCCCTTGCCCGAAGCACAGCTTGACCGGTTCCTGCTTCATGTGAAGATCGACTATCCCGACGCGGATGCCGAACGCGAAATCCTGCGCATTGTTCGCGGTGAGGTCGCGGGTGAAGCGCCGGCGCCCGAGAAAATGATTGCTCCGTCGGACATTTTCGCGGCGCGGAAAGAAGCGATGTCAACACACGCGTCTGACGCACTGGTGGAGTATATCATCCAGTTGGTTCTCGCGACGCGACAACCATCGACCTATGGTGCCGATCTGGCCGAGATGGTGGCCTATGGGGCAAGCCCCCGCAGCACAATCGCATTGGACAGATGCGCACGGGTGCATGCCTGGATGCGTGGCTCTGAGTTTGCCACACCCTCGGATGTGCAGGCCGTCCTGCACGATGTCTTGCGACACCGCATCATTCTGAGTTTCGAAGCAGAGGCGGACGGCAAAACAGTCGATGGCTTCATTGATGCTTTGATAGACCGCGTCCCTGTCAGTTGAGGACAACGTGATGCAAGGGATTGTTGCAACTCTGAAAGAACTGGTACGGACCCGACCTGCGCGCGGCGTAACCGGCTTCGCACCGTCAGGACGCGTCTCAACGCACCAATGGGGGGCGAACCGGTCCATTTTTCGCGGGCGCGGCATGGAGTTCGCCGAATCGCGGATCTACCAGCCGGGTGACGATGTGAAATCCATCGACTGGCGCGTGACGGCCCGCACCGGACAGCCACACACAAAACTGTTTCAGGAAGAGCGTGAACGTCCCGTACACATCCTAGTTGATCTGCGGACGATGATGCAGTTCGGCACCCGTGTTCGGTTCAAGTCCCACCTGGCGGCTGAGATTGCAGCGATGTTGGCATGGGTGGGTCATGATGGTGGCGACCGTGTCGGTGGTCTTGTTCTGACACGTAGCGGGATTCTTGACTACCGCGCCACTCGCACCCGGCGGGCGCTTCTGGGCATGCTTGAAGGATTTTCCGAGCAAACCGCGCCTGATATCGACCCGGGGCAGGAAATCTCGCTCTCCAGCGGCATACGTCGCCTGCGTCGCGTGTGCCGACCCGGAACGCTGGCTTTCCTGATCAGTGATTTTAACGACTTTGATGATCTCGCGGCACAGGAACTTCGCCGGTTGGCCCGAACCGCCCATGTGACCAATATCCAGATCACCGACCCGCTTGATGCAGCGCTGCCCCCGAACGGTGGCCGGATCAGCGACGGAGAAAATATCATGGGTCTTGGCAGCCTGAGCACAAAGGATCTCGCGTTTTACGCCGATCAATTTGCGGCACGCCAATCCCGCCTCGCGCAAATTTCGCGCCAAAACGCCATGGCGCTTCATTTCCTTCAGACGGATGCTGACCCGACCGGGATTCTCCGCCCTTCGACCAAAAGAGAGGCCGCAGCATGACATCCGAGCTTTCACCAGACATAGCGGCACAGCTGGATCAGCTGCGCGATATCAGACTGCCCGAGCCGATCGGGTGGTGGCCGCTCGCATCTGGCTGGTGGCTGCTGATTGGCGCGATATGTGTACTGATCCTGGCTGCACTTCTTTGGAATATGCTTCGCAAACGTACCGCTCGCTATCTTGCGCTGCGAGAGCTTGAAAAGCTGAAAGCAAACGACACCAAAACCTTTGCGACTGAAATCTCCGTCCTTCTGCGTCGGTTGGCGATGCGTAAAGACCGATCCATTGGTCTGCTCAAAGGACATGACTGGACTGCGCACTTGACCGCCAAGGGTATGGAACTGTCGTTGGCGGATTATCTGGCCGACGCTCCTTACGCCCCAACACCTGAAAATGCGCCATCCTCCGAGGTTTTGCGCAAAGCTGCATCCCAGTGGATCAGGAGGCAATGATGATCACCTTTCTCTGGCCCTTTGCCTTTCTTCTTCTACCAGTTCCGTTTCTGGCGCGCCGTTTCCTGAAACCCGTCGATCCCAGGACCAGCGGCGCGTTGAAAGTGCCGTTTTTTGCCGCCTTGCAACAGCGGGTGGCCACATCGAACACCAGGGGTAAAGCCCCGCTCTGGAAGCTGGTTCTGGCCTCCCTGATCTGGGCCCTGCTGGTCACAGCCGTGGCACGTCCCGCCTATGTCGGTCCCGAGGTTCCTTTGCCAGCCGAAGGACGTGACATCATGATGGCCATTGACCTGTCCGGTTCGATGGACGAACGCGACTTTGCTGTCGGGGGCCGCCCCACAACGCGCCTGGGCGTCGTAAAGGAAGCCGCAGAGGCCTTTATCGCCCGTCGCGAAGGGGACCGTGTTGGTCTGGTTCTCTTTTCCGACCGGGCCTACCTCCAGGCCCCGCTCACATTCGACAGAACCGTTGTCCGCGATCTACTGGATCAGGCCCAGGTTGGCCTGACTGGCCAAAAGACCGCAATCGGGGATGCAATTGCCGTATCGATCAAGCGCCTCAAGGATCGCCCGGCCGAAGGACGAGTGCTTGTGCTTCTGACCGACGGTACCAACAACGAAGGCGTGATGGATCCCATCAAAGCCGCTGGCCTTGCCAAAGATCTTGGCATCCGCATCTACACAATCGGCGTTGGTGCACAAAACCGCCGCGGCTTTATGCCAACCAGTGATCTGGATGAAGGCACGCTTCGGCAAATTGCCACCATAACCGATGGTGCCTACTTCCGCGCCGCCGATGTGCAGGGCCTTGCAGAGATTTACCGCGCCATTGATCGGTTGGAGCCGGTGAGCGGAGATCCCCTGCACGTCCGCCCCGAAGTTTCTCTCTACTTCTGGCCCGCAGGGGCGGCGGTGCTGCTTTGCGCATTGTTCGCGCTGATCCAATTACGACCCGGATTGCCGATCCGGCCCACCCGTCAAGGAGCCTGATGATGACATTCGCCGACTTCCATTTCATCCGGCCTGAATGGCTTTGGGCGCTTCTTCCCTCCCTTGGGATGATCTGGTTACTGATACGTCAAAGCCGTCTTGGCGCGGCAAATGGCTGGGCCAAGTTGGTCGATCAGCACTTGCTTCAGCATCTCGCTGTCAAAGGCTCATCAAATGCGCGATCTCGCATCCTCCCGGTCATCGGAGCTGGCGTTGTGGCAGTGACGATCATCGGGCTTGCAGGTCCGACATGGCAAAAAAACGATGTGCCCAGTTTCGAAGGCGGCGAACCCACAGTTATCGTTCTCAGTCTCGCTCAAACCATGAATGCCGATGATCTGACCCCAACGCGGCTCAAAAGATCGATTCATAAGCTACGGGATATTCTGGACCGCACACATGGCGATGAACGCGGTCTAGTCATTTATTCCGACACTCCCTTTGTCGCGTCCCCTCTCACCAGCGATCCCAAGGTCATCGAAGAAATGTTGCCGGAACTGTCGACTAACCTGATGCCTGTTTTGGGCAATCGGCTTGATCTCGCGATCTCAGAAGCGCAGCACATGCTTGAACGCAGCGACGCAGTGCGCGGGCAGATCATCATCCTCGCAGATGACGGGGGCAACGACCCCGATGCCAGTCGTGAGGCCGCCGAGGCGGCATATCGTGCCGGGTATAGCGTTTCGGTCCTTGGGGCAGGCAGCGAAGAGGGAGCAACCCTCAGAACCGCCGACGGACGCGCCATCACAGCACAAAGCGGGCAAACCTTCGTGACAACTCTGGAGAAAGAGGAACTGGAGCAAATTGCCACAGCTGGAGGAGGACAGTTTTCGATGATCACAGCCGGAGAAGCGGACCTTGATCGGTTGCTGACAGCGTCATCCAGCGCCATGTCCAGCGCCGGAGACCGTCAGGACTTTCAGGCCGACGATTGGCGCGACATGGGTTATTGGCTCTTGCTCTTGCCAGTGTTTTTTGCGCCGTTCCTCTTTCGACGTGGTTTGGTTTTTGTGCTGGCCGTCATGGCGACCAGCGCTGTGTTCCAACCCCGGGCAGCACTGGCAGGGCCATGGGATGACCTTTGGTCCACGCCCGACCAACAGGGACTACGGGCGTTCAATGAAGGCCGTTTCGATGAGGCGAAGTCTCTTTTTGACAATGCAGATTGGCAAGCATCCGCCGCTTACCGTGCCGGAGACTTTGCTTCTGCTACCCAGGGATTTCAGGTGTCACCCTTCAATCAGGGAAACGCTTTGGCGAAATCAGGTGATCTCGAAGGTGCACTTGCAGCATATGATACCGCATTGGCAGCCAACCCCGATGATGACGATGCGAAATTCAACCGCGATCTGATTGAGCGGTTGCTGGAGCAGCAGGATTCTGAGGAAGCACCTCAGGATCAGGCAACCGACCAACAACAAGATCAGCAAGATGCAAGCCAGCCTCAAGATCAGCAGGGTGGTCAACAGCCCCAAAACCAGCAGGGCGACGAGCAATCCCAAGGTCCACAAGACGGAGAGCAGCCACAGGATCAACAATCCAGCAGTCAATCTGAGGAACAGCAAGGCGGTGAACAGTCCGAAGAACAGCAAGGCAGCGAACAGGCGCAAGACCAGCAAAGTGGCGAGGCTTCACAACAGCAAAACGGCGCAGAAGGCCCGCAAGACCAATCCAGCGAGCAGCAAAGTCAATCCCCGCAAGCTGGTGCAGAGGCTGAACGCCAACAAGATGGCGAACCGTCGGAAGACCTGCAGGATGGGGAGACAACGCAAGATCAGCAAACGGATGCTCAGGCACAATCCCAAGAGGACGATCAGGAACAAAGCGACGCGACAGAGCGGCAGGATCGTACCTCTCAAGACGCTGCCAGCACAGAGACCGGCCAGCAGGGCGACGAGGGAGGCCTCAGCCAACTTCTGTCCGACATCCTCGGCGACGCACCGGACCAACAACCGCAAGAGACCGTCGAAAGCTCTGCCCCGGCGGCGCAACCGATTGACCAGGCTCTCGAACAGCAGCTGCGCCGGGTCCCCGACGATCCATCAGGCCTGCTGCGCGCACGTATCCGGCAACATTACGCCCGCAGGCAAACGGGAAACTGAACGAGGATAGCACCATGAAAAACTGGATCACGTCCCTTGCAGCCACCATGGCATTGGCTCTCATGTTTGCAACATCTGCCCAGGCCGATGGCCTTATCGCGCGCACCAACAGCACCCAGATTGCCGAGGGCGATACGTTTCAGTTGGTGTTGACAGCAGATGGCTCGGGGGAAGCAGCCCCCGATCTTGCGCCACTTCAGCAGGATTTTGAGGTTCTGGGAACATCGCAATCGTCTCAGATACAAGTCATCAACGGTCGCCGTTCGCAAAGCGTAAGCTGGATCGTCACCCTTTCGCCGCGTGCAAAAGGCCCCCTGACCATCCCCGCCCTGACCGCTGGCACACTGAGCAGCACACCGCTAACCGTCGAGGTCGTTGATGCGGCCACGCTTCCCAAATCACAAGGCGTTGGAGGCATCGAAATCAGCGCCGAGATCGATCAAGGCTCCCACTATGTTTTTCAGGAAATTCCACTGACAGTGCGGATCGAAACCGTCCTGCCCCTACAGGAAGCCCAGCTTGTTGCACCGACAGGCGATTTTGAGTTGACTCAAACTGGGCAAGATCACGTCTCTCAAGTCCAGCGACAGGGCCAACCGACAACCGTGATTGAGCGGACCTATCTTTTGCGCCCTCAACATGAAGGGACGTTGAACATCGCGCCGTTTACCCTGCGCGGGGCTGTTCGTGACCCCAGCGCACAGCAGAGTCCTTTCGCAGATTTTGACTTTGGATCGTCAATGATGCCGAATATGATGCGACGCTCTCCATTCGGCAGCATGTTCAATGCGGGCAAACCTTTTGTCGCAAGATCTGACGCAGTCACTATCAACGTTTCGGCCAATCCTGCGACAAGTGGGTCAGATTGGTTTTTACCGGCCAAGGCTGTGGAAATAAAAGCGGAATGGGACCCCGCCAATCCGCAATTTCGCGAAGGTGAAGCCGTTACGCGACGGATCAGTCTCTTCGCGCTTGGAGCCCGCGCGGAACAGTTGCCGGATATCGCATTCGATGAACCGGACGGCGCACGCATCTATCTGGATGATACAACGACCAATATGGTCCAGACGGATGAAGGCACGGTCGCCCGCCGCGACTATATCTTGTCTGTCGTCCCTCAGCATGGCGGCCAGATTACATTGCCCGAAGTCAGTGTCTCCTGGCTTGATACGACGGACGATCAGTCGAAAACCGCCGTGCTGCCCGCATTGGCGATCACCGTTGAGGGCAGCGCACCACCTCCCACGCTTGTCCCTGATGCTCCCGCCTCCAAGCTTCAGGTGTCGGCGGAAAATCCCGGTGTTTCGCCGCTGATCTTCGCAGGTGCCCTTGCAGCTTTGGTGGTGTGTGTTGCCGCATTCTGGTTCTTGCGTCGCATTCAACGAACAACCAATACACACCGCACCGAAGAAAGAGCGATGACCAAAACGCTCAAACGACTTGCGGCGCAACGGGATCATAAGGCCTTCTATAAGACGTTGTTGAAACTGCGCTCCGTTTCGACGTCGTTCGACCGCACCGCACTCGACACCGCGTTGAAAGCGTTGGAAGATGACGCCTTTGCCAGTTTGCCGAAACGGTCGGCCCCCGACCTGAAGTTGCTGCTCAACGATGTCTTGAATGCCCGGCGCAAATCATGGCACGTCCTCAAACACGCTAATAGTAAAACCGCTTTGCCACCGCTTTACCCATCCCATGCAGCCTAATCTGACTTTGAAAGCCCTAGAATGAAAAACTCTACAATACTGATCTTCATCGGGCTTCTATGCTTTGCTGGGGGAATTTTCGCTCTAACCTATCCTTTTGCCGCTGCCATCTCGACGGAACTATTTTTGGGATGGGCATTTTTTCTTATTGGCACGTTCGGATTGGTGGCAGTGGTAACCCTTCCAAGCGACCGGTTGCCAGCAAGTATCATGGCAGCTTGCATGCTCCTGATCGGCATATTCATGGTGGCCAACCCTATCGCTGGTCTAACGGCGCTGACCGTGCTCATTGCATTCATGTTTCTAGTAACCGGCATCACAAGGCTTGTCTTCGCGCGCGTCATGATCGACACACGAGGCTATTGGCTTCTATTACTGTCGGGCGCTGTGTCGATCCTTCTTGGGTTCATGCTCTTTGCAGATTTTCCGCGTCCGGCTGAGAACATACTGGGTGTTTTGTTAGGGGTAGAGCTGATACTCACCGCCGTCCCGTTGGTCTCCCTTGGTTGGAAGCTTCGACAGTCTTGATCGATTGGAACCAGTTTTTAAGGCTGGCCTAATCTCGCCGAAATATCATCTCAAAAGACACCAGTGCTACCTGCTGACCTGCCCCCCGAAACTTCCCTCGTTCTGATGTAGAGTTTGCTCAACCTTTTGAAGGAGCAAACGAATGCGAAAGAGCCGTTTCACGGAAGTCCAAATCATTGGGATGATCAA
>NZ_JBTLNE010000084.1:0-11720 GCF_054457435.1 Halovulum sp. GXIMD14793
TGAAAAGCATCCGCTTTGACCCACCTGCGGAACCGCTTGAACACGCTGTTCCATTTGCCAAATTCGCCTGGAAGCTCACGCCACTGCGCCCCGGTGCGGACGATCCACAGAACAGCTTCAACGAACAAGCGCGGATCACCCCCGGTTTGTCCCGGATCTGACGACTTTCCAAGGCAATACGGTTCAATGATGGCCCATTGCGCATCGGTCAAAACTCTTCGGGTCAAGGCTGCTCCCCTCTGTTTGCAACCTTGAAGCAGAAGTCAGCTGATTTGGGAACCCTGAACGTCAACAGCCTCTAGTTCTTATCGCTATGCTCACCCGATTTGAGCGAAGTAACCCCCCAGCCAATCCGCGACCAGACCCGCTCGTGCAGAACATAGGTTACAAACCCCACAAGCGCGCCCAAGATCGCCAGACTGCCGCCGGTCTGTATTGATCCGGTCAAAAGATAGCCCAGCACCGTCATCATGACCAGCCCCATCACCTGCCAGGTGATCGCTTTGCATAAGGTACGTTTGCTGGTTTCCATGATGCGACCTGTTTGAAATATGAGGCCAATCTATAGCGCCAAAAATTGCCAAACGGCATTCTGAACAAACGCTGCAAAAACACAGCAATGTTTGATATAGTCACCAGATGAATCAAATATTCGACAAACGCGAACTAGCCGAGACCTTTCGCATCCGCCTTGCCGAAGCGATGGATCAGGCAGACACCAACCGCTCGGCGCTGGCCCGGGCGGCGGGCGTGGACCGGTCTACCCTGTCACAAATCCTGGCGGATGGGGAAACGCGTCTGCCGGGGGCAGCCCTGGTGGCAAATCTGGCGGCATCTTTGGGGGTCAGCACGGATTGGCTGCTTGGATTGACAGAGCGCCCCGAACAGCCCGGTGATCTGATTGCCGCCTCAGTCCGGGTTGAAACGGCCGAGCGTGCCTCCATCGACGAACAGCTTTTGCAATGGCACCGGGAGGCACGCGGTTACAAGATCCGCCATGTCCCGGCCACCCTGCCCGACATTCTTAAGACCGAGGCGATGCTGGAATGGGAATACGGGCGCTTTCTGGCCCGCACACCGGATCAGGCCATCGGCGCGACCACAGATCGGTTGAGATTGCTGCGCCGGGACACGACCGATTATGAAATCGCTGTCCCGGTCCATGAGGTTCAAGCATTGGCCGCAGGAACGGGTTATTATCAGGACTTGCCAGCCGAGATACGGCAAGAGCAGTTGGCCGCGCTTTGCGATTACTGCGAAACGCTTTACCCCTCGCTGCGGCTGTTCTTTTTCGATGCCCGCAAACTTTTCAGCGCCCCTTTGACCATTTTCGGCCCGCTGCTGGCGGCGGTTTATGTCGGCCAGGTCTATCTGGCCTTCCGCAGCGAGGATCGCGTGCGCTCGCTGATCGGACATTTCGACTGGTTGGTGCGGGAATGCGAGATTGATGCGCGGGATGCGGCGACGTATCTGAAAGAGCTGCGGGAATAGCCCCCCATCACAATCCGGGCATGAAGGGAATGTCGGTGTCAGAGGGCCGGACACCAGCAGCGGTCAGCATCGCATGGATCTGGCCCCTGTGATGGGTTTGATGGTTGAAAAGCTGCATGACGCAGATGGCCATGGGTTTCGACAACTCCTTGCCAGCAAACCCTGAATACCAGGTCAGATTACCTGCCAGATCAGCGGCCTGAACCTGTTCAAACCATGTAAGAATGCGTTGATCCTGCTCGGCACGTCCGGCTTTGAAACTGGCCCAATCCGGCGTCTCACGCGTGTGATTACCCGCATCCTGTGTCGGTCCAGGCACGTCCGTAAAGCGGCTTAGCCAGATGCGATCCCCCCACAGCAGATGGTTGAACGTCGCAAAGATGGAGCCGAAGAACGCCCCGCGATCTTCCTGCCTAGCTGCGTCATCCAAGCTGTCCGCCGCGGTGATCAGGTTGTCATTTTGCCAGGCGTTGTACCGCGCCATGACGCCAACGAAGTCGGGTGTAATCATCATCCCAGCAGCTTTCCGATCCAGCTTTTCTTTTCGCCGTCTTCCGCGTCGGCATCGCCGTCCGCAGCCTCTTCCTCTTTCGGGCCCTCCACCTGTTCCTGGAAATTCTCAAAAAACTGATCGGCCAGCTTGCGGGCAAACCCGTCGATCAGGCGCGAACCAAGCTGGGCAAGTTTGCCGCCGACGCGGGCCTCAACCTCATAGGTCAGCAAGGTCCCCTCGGCGACCTTCTGCAGCTTCACATTCGCCCCACCCTTGGCAAAACCGGCCGCGCCCCCCTTGCCTTCGCCAGTGATAGTGTAGCTTTCCGGCGGGTTGATGTCTGACAGGGTCACAGCGCCCTTGAACGTCGCCTTTACCGGGCCGACCTTTTGCGTCACTATCGCCTCGAACCCATCCTCGGGGGAGCCGGTCAGTTCTGAACAGCCCGGGATAGAGGCTTTCAGAACCTCCGGGTCATTCAATGCCACCCAGACAGTTTCACGAGATGCACCAATAGTGCGTTCGCCAATCAGTTCCATATGGGGTCCTCCGCTTTGAACCAAGGCTACGATCAGTGGCACAAAGGTGCAATCGGGGAAATGCATTGGCGCGGGGCGCAGACCCCGGCATAGTGCGCATAAGAGAGAAGGAACAGCATGCAGATCAACATCACTTATGACCGCCCCGAAGACGACCCCAAAACCGGACCCGTGCGCGTCGGCTGGCTGCTGGACGGGGCAGATGCACCGGTAATCTATGATGCGCCGGAACGCGTGCGCAGCGCCGATATGAACAAGGCCCACGCCAAATCCGCCTCGCGCTGTCCCGCCGTGATCAATCTGGAAAGCCGGTATTTCCAGATCAACTGCCCGTTTGACCTGCATCTGGGTTTCGCCCGCGACCAGAAAGGCCAGCCTGCCTTGCGCAATCTGGCGGGGGACGCATCGGCGGTGCGGGCGTCCAAGCTGAACTCCCTCTTGTCTGTCACGAAAGAGGCCGAGTGGCGCTATCCGGATCGCCCCACCATCCAGATCAAGCTGCCTTATGTGTTCTTGTGTGATGAGCCTGTCTATTTGGAACAGGTCCCGCCCTTCATGCACTATAATCCCGATCCCTGGCCCGGCACCCTGTTTGGCGGTCGGTTTCCGGTTGATGTCTGGCCGCGTCCGCTGATGTGGGGGTTCGAGTGGCACGATATCGAAAAGCCACTGCGCCTGCGCCGGGGAGAGCCGTTGTTTTACTGCCATTTCGAAACCTGCCCGCAGGATCGCCCCGTGCAAGTGGTCGAGGCGGAAAAGACACCAGAACTGACCGAATACCTGAAGGAAGTTTCCGGCGCGGTGAACTACGCCAATCAGACCTTTTCCCTGTTCAAGGCGGCGCGGGACCGGCGGCCTGAAACCCTGGTGGTCCCGAAAAAGCGCTGACTGCGCGCCACGTTGCGCGGGAATTTTGGGGCCGCAGCTTGACAGTTTTGGCCGCAGCACGCGATGTGAGGCAAGTTTTGTAAGGAAGTTCGATGTCGCAGACCGTTTTGATCCTCAACGGCCCCAACCTGAACCTGCTCGGCCATCGCCAGCCCGAGATTTACGGACGGGAAACGCTTGAAGATATCATCGCCTCCTGCGATGCGCTGGGCCGTGAACTGGGGCTAAGCGTCGACGCACAGCAATCAAATCACGAGGGCGCTTTGGTCGATTGCATCCAGGCCGCGCGTGGGACCGCCGCTGCGATCATCATCAATGCCGGGGCCTATTCCCACACATCCATCGCCATTCCCGATGCGCTCAGCACCTTTGATGGACTCGTGATCGAGGTGCATATCTCGAACATCCATAAGCGTGAGGAGTTCCGGCATCATTCGTTTATCTCGGCCGGTGCAGATGGGGTGATCGTGGGATGCGGCACCGAAGGTTACAGGCTGGCCATGCGTCAGGTTGCAGCGCTGTTGCAGGCATAGGCCCTTAGGCTGGCTCCACAAATTCCGCGATCAAGTGATCCACGACGGCTTGCAGCGCTGCCCTGTCATCATCCCCTTCGGCCTGCCGATCCGCAAAACAAGTGCGCTGCCGGTCAGCGGATGTGCCATCACGGACAAGCTTGCGCAGGCTCAGAAGTTCGGGCTTGCAGCCCAGCAATTCTGCATCCTGCTGCACCATCTCGATCAATTCCTCGACCATATCGGCAAACGGACCAAGCTTGGATCGTCCATGATCCACCAGACACCCTTGGACGCCATATCGCTGCGCCCGCCAGCGGTTTTCCATGATCATGGTCCGGGGATACAGCCGCCAGCGCTGGTTACGGATTTTCAACCGGTAGAGAAACGCGATCAGCGCTTGAAAAAGTGCAGCAATCGCAGCGACATCGCGCAACCGCGAACAGGTGTCGGTGATACGCTGCTCCACTGTTGGAAACTTGTCGGAGGGTCGGATATCCCACCAGATTTTGGTGGCATCCTCCAGACAGCCAGCGCGCACCAGATGACCGACCAGGCGGCGATATTCGTTGAATGACCCCATCTCATCGGGCAGCCCGGTCCGTGGCAGCGCATCGAACACCGTCAGCCGATAGGAGGCCAGACCGGTATCCTCGCCTTCCCAAAACGGGGACGAGCAGCTGAGCGCCAGAAGATGGGGCAGAAAATAGGTGACCTGGTTCATCAGGTCGATACGCAGGTCCTCATCCTCGATCCCGATATGAATATGCATGCCGCAGATCAGCATCCGCCGCACCGTCTGACCCAGATCAGAGCGCAGCGCGTCATAGCGTTCCTTTCTGGTATGGGTCTGGTCGCGCCATTTCGAAAACGGGTGGGTCGAGGCCGCAATCGGGGCGTATCCGAAATCCTGGGCCGCATGGGCCACCGCCGCCCGAAGGTGGCCAAGCTCGGCCACCGCATCCGCGACCGAGCGATGCGGCTTGGTGCCGACCTCGATCTGGCATTGCAGATATTCATTGGTCACCTGATCACCGATCTCGTCGGTGCATCGCTTCAGAAATGCCGGGTCTGGCTCCCGGACCAGTTCACGGCTTTGGCGATCGATGATCAGGTATTCCTCTTCGATCCCCAGTGTCATGATCGGACGGTCAGACATTGGCGCGCCCTCCCTATTCTCGTTTTGGTTAAGCCTAGCGAGCAAAAGTCGCCGCGCCAAGTCTTCGGGCACATCTGGTTGCCGTGGGGGTAATACCTAAGCCAACCGACATTCATCTAGCCCACAGCCCATTCCCGTGTTAGTCTGGCGGCGATGACAGTCCTATTCCTGCATGGCGTGCCCGACACGCCCCATATGTGGCAGCCCCTGATCAAGGCGACGGGGTTGACCGCTGATCAGGTCCGTTGCCCCGCCCTGCCCGGCTTTGGTCAACGCCCGCCCAAAGGTTTCACTGGCACCAAGGACGCGTTGGCGGACTGGGCCATTGCGCAGCTAGAGGCAGAGGCCGCCCAAACCGGCCCGGTTGATCTGGTGGGGCATGACTGGGGTGCGTTGATCAGCCTGCATATTGCGAACACCCGCAGCGATCTGGTGCGCAGTCTTGCGGTCTTCAACGGCTGCATGGTGCCGAATTTCCGCTGGCATAAACATGCACGAAAGATGCAAACGCCGATCTGGGGCGAAATCTCCATGGCTATGGCAACCAAGTCGCGGATCGAACAGGCCTTGCTGCGCTGGGGCATGCCTGCGGACATGGCCCGGCATGAGGCGGCGCATTGCAATCGGCACATGAAACGCGCCTTGCTAAGGCTCTATCGCTCGGCCTTGGATGTGGGCACGGAATGGGGCACGGACCTGTCAGGCCTGCCCGCGAAAACCCATGTGTTCTGGGGCGACCTCGATCCGTTCGGCAAGGCCAGCTATGCCGCCAAGTTCTGTGAAAAATGGGGCCTAAGATTGCAGGTGGAGGCGGATATCGGCCACTGGACCATCTGTCAGCAGCCCGAGGCCTTTGTCGACCCGCTGCAGGCGCTTTGGTCCTGATATACATGTAAACCCGGCAGGCGATATGCGCTTAAAGACCATGGATAGAGGCGCGGATATGTGCCTCAACCTAAGCAGACCGGGCAAAGTTTAGACCCGGTTCGTTGCAATAACTGAATGCAATGCTATCATTAGTTGTAGCCAAAAACCTGCAACAACCAAAGGTGTTACCATGGCGTTGAACCCCGGTGACTTGATGTTTGTCGGCTTCGATTCTGACAACGAGGATGTTGCCTTCGTCACAACCGTCGATCTGGCACCGGGCGAAGTGATTTACTTTACCGATGACGAATGGGATGGCAGCAATTTCAATGAAAACGAACAACTGATCGAGTGGGTGATCCCTGCCGGTGGCGTCCCTGCGGGAACGGTTGTGGAGATTAATATGGTGCCAGATGGCGGGACATCCAGCGCCACATTCTCAAGCGGTGGAAGTGTCGATTACATCCGCGGCGACGGACAGCTTGCTGGCAACGACGAGATGTTCTGGGCGTTCCAAGGCACCCGCAATGGGGATGATGTAACACCCACAAACTTTATCGGCGTCATCGCCAACGAGGCGGACGGCGGCAACAACCAAACACCAAACCTGACCGGGACTGGACTGACCACATCCAATGGCGCCGTTATTCACAACTTTGATAGGGATTATCTGGAATACACTGAGGATGATAGTCTGCCATCCCCCGTTACACGCGCAGATTTGATTGCGTTTATTTCCGATCTTAATAACTGGACAGGCGGACAAACCAACCCGAATGGATCCGGGTTCAATCTGACATTTCCACCGATCGTTTGCTTCACCACCGGCACGTTGATCCAAACGCCCGGCGGCCCCAGGGTGATAGAGTCTCTATCGCCTGGTGATCTTGTCAATACACGCGACCATGGCCCTCAACCGATCCGCTGGATCGGGCAGCGCACTGTGCTCGCAAAAGGCGCACATGCGCCGGTTCTTTTCGCCAAGGGCGCATTGGGCAACACGCGTGATCTGTGGGTTTCCCCGCATCACCGCATGCTGATCACCGGCTGGCGGGCGCAGGCATTGTTTGACACGGCCGAGGTGCTGGTCCCAGCCATCGCACTTGTAAACGACAAGACGATACGGCAGCAAAGCGGTGGCCACGTCACATATCTCCATATCCTGTTCGATCAGCACGAAATCGTTCTGGCCGAAGATATCCCAAGCGAAAGCTTCTTCCCCGGGGCCGCTGCCATGGACAATCTGGAGAAAAAGACACGCAACGAAATCCTGGCGCTTTTCCCCGAGCTTGCCACCAAAAGCGGCCAATTCTCAAGACCGGCGCGCATGGCGCTCTGCAACCGCGAAACGCATCTTCTTGGCGCATATCTGAATTAGGCCGACAACGCCCGACCGAAAGGCCTTCGGTCGGGCCGGGATTTATCTATCTCCGGGTGCGGCTGATCCAGGCAGAATTGCTTTTGACGCCAAACCCTGGATCTGCCTCTTCATCCAGCACATGCAGCATTTCAACCGAATGCCCGTCCGGGTCCTTGAAATAGATTGACAGCGCCGGCATCCACCCGATGACAACTGGCTCGGACACGGGTTCACCATGGAACCCGAGCGGGTCGATACCCACAGCTTTCAACTCCTGACAACTGCGCAGCAGCATGTCTTTTGTGGACCTGAATGCAAAATGCAGCGACATCCAAAGCGGGCCAGAGCCACTTTCCCACAAGCCCAGCATCCCATTGCCTTTCCCTCCGATCCAAAAGAACGCCACCTTCCGTTCCGGAAGAGATGTGGCCAGAGTAAGCCCCAACTGATCCCTATAAAACGCCACGGAGCGGGAAAGATCACGCACCGGAAGATGGGTTTCGTATATGCCCTGAATGCCTTTGCTTATCTCTGTGCGCGCCATTTCCATCCTCCTTGGTTTGGAATGACGCTATGTGTAATTCCTCAAGTAAGCTTTAGGTCAAGCATAAATGCAGGTTGCCTTTCGCCGCTGTCCAGGACTTAAATCAGCGACGTTCCAATCCCTGCAACGGCCCCTCTACCAAACCAATTTATCTGAGACTCTCGACATGGATGCGATCCAAATTCTAACAGTGGAAAATGTATTCCGGCTTAGCGACAGGCGCTGCATTGTCGTGCCAGACTTCCCAATTTTGAATGGTATTCGAGGCCCTCTGATGCTGGACGCATGTCTTATGAAAAACACCGGCGTATCGGTTTCGTGCAAGCTTGAACTCACGGTGACACATTTCAATATCCGTGGCGAAAGCGATGTCGACAAGCGCTGGCACCTCACCCCCCGCCTCTTTCAGATTGATACCAATAGCATCAGCGTCGGTGATATTGTCGCCGTCTACGATGCCGAAATCGCCGATATGCTACTGCAAAGCACGAACGCATCCCCGCGCTTGCCATCATAAAGCAGAGTTAACGGCACAGCCCTTACAGCTGCGCCATCGCCTCGTCCGATATGTCGAAATTCGTCCCACAGCCCGCCCCTCCAGCACCTCAGTCCAATGAGCAAGGTGCTGGCCCCGTTGCCACTCGGTCAGGCGATGCATAAAGTGATGATACGGGCGAAATATGAACAGGCAGTAATGGCCACCGAGTATTTCATCGACGGCGAAGACAAACCGGCTATCTGGCAAAGTCTGATGGACCTTATCCAAGAGACGCCGGATTTCGCTGGTGTGTGCTATAATGGCTTTTGCCTGAAGTTCAGCGCATCAAGCGATTGGCACTATGACATAAGACTGTTTGGCCCCGACCCTATCATGATCGAGATATCGTCCTGGGCTGACGACGTCCGGACCGAGTTTTGCAGCATTCTGACCAAGTTGCGCAAAACTCATCCCATTCGCATCGCTGATGAAGATGGCGCGCCATCCGATCTTTGAAACAGGATTGGTAATGCAACTGGACATGGACATTCCCAACAAGCCGACCACTGCTGAGGAAATTGCCGCATTCGAAACCCGGCTCGGTCGGGCTTTGCCCAAAGCTTATAAGGCGTTTCTGCTGACCCAGAATGGCGGCCTGCCTGCCCGGTCGCTATTCCGCTATGATGGCAGACGAAAGGATAGCGTCAATTTCTATGGGGTCGGTGTTGCTACAAGCTACAACAATATCGACAAGACCCTGACCGTCTTCGCAGGTCGTATCCCCGACGGATTTCTTGCCATCGGTGATGATCCCGGCGGCAACCAAATCTGCATGTCGCTTGATGAACCGGGGGCCATGTATCTGTGGGATCACGAACGCGAGGCCGACGAAGGTCAGCCCCCGACCATGGCGAATATGCACCCCAGCGAACCCAGTTTCGAGGCCTTCATCAACAGCCTTGAGGCTGATCCGAATGACGAGGATTGGTAACCTCGCCAGTTGATCAAATTCGCGCGGGGCTTTTCGACCTCGAAAAGCGTCAAAGCTGCGCCATCACCTCGTCCGATATGTCGAAATTCGCCGTCACAGTCTGGACGTCGTCGTCATCCTCAAGCGCCTCGATCAGGCGCATCAGTTTCTGTGCGCCGTCAAGGTCCAGCTCTGTCGTGGTCTGGGGTTTCCAGATCAGCTTGGTCGTCTGCGCCTCGCCCAGGGCTGTTTCCAATGCGGTGGATACATCGTTCAGATCGGTATCCTCGCAGTAAATCTCATGCCCGTCATCGGTGCTTTCGACATCTTCGGCACCCGCTTCGATCGCGGCTTCGAACACGGCATCCGCATCGCCAGCATCGGCGGGATAGGCGATGTAACCCTTGCGGTCGAACATGAAGGACACCGCGCCGGTTTCGGCCAGATTGCCACCCGATTTGCCAAAGATAGACCGCACATTGGAGGCCGTGCGGTTCCGGTTATCGGTCATCGCCTCAACGATGACGGCAATGCCCTCGGGGCCGTAGCCCTCATACCGGATTTCTTCGTATTCATCGCCCTCGCCCGCAACGGATTTTTTGATCGCGCGCTCAATCACATCCTTGGGAACCGAGTTCGATTTCGCCTCTTTCACGGCCAAACGCAGACGCGGGTTCTTTTCCGGGTCAGGATCGCCCATCTTGGCCGCAACCGTGATCTCTTTCGACAGTTTCGAAAACAGCTTTGAGCGGGCGGCGTCCTGCCGCCCCTTGCGATGCTGAATATTGGCCCATTTGGAATGCCCGGCCATGCGATGCCTCTTTGTCTTGATCTGAACTTACTGGCTTATAGGCGACCAGCGCACTGGTGTTCAAGGTGGCGGCGCGATAACAAAGACTACCAACCGAGCCTCAGGTCTTAGAACTGAGTAAGCAACATGATAAACTTGTTTCCTCCCCACATGCTCTTACCTGACCTTTTACACTAGACCTGCAGACATCATGAAAAACGCACCAACGGAACACAGTGAATTCACCAGCCTATGGCTGACCTTGGCCGTGCCAATCTTCATCGCAATTTTTGTGGTGCTTTCCGGCGTCAGCGCCCGCCTTGTTGATGATACACTTATTACCGCACATTACGCCAACAACCTGTTTACGCACGGGACTTTGACCTGGTGGCATGAATAAAGCCGCTTTGTAGATGGGTTTACCAGTCTGCTGCATGTCCTTCTGCTGAGCGGAGGGATACATCTTGGCCTCACCCCGATTGCCGCAAATAGCATTATCTGCTTTGGCAGCTATCTCGCGATCCTAGTGATGTTCCTACAGGCAACAACCGGCTTTCGCCCCCTGCCCAGGATCGCCGGGCTGGCGGTGATCGCGCTTAACGGTTCCATGATGGTCTGGGTGTCCGGCGGTCTGGACGGCATGATGTTCGCAGCGCTTGTCTTCGCCGCCTATCTGCTTTGTGAACTGCGTGTCAAAACCGGACGATACGGCGCTTGGCTGACCATCATTCTGGTTCTCTTGTCCATCGCGCGCCCGGAAGGGATGGCGATTGCACCTGCCTTAGCGCTCTATGCCTATATCCGTCGCCCTGCTGAGGCCCGCAGCAAGACAGACCTCTTGCTAGCGATGTTGGTCCTGATCGCAATCGCGGCGCAGATGGTCTGGCGTTGGTCTATCTATGGGGCGGTTGTTCCTAACACCTATTTTGCAAAGACCAGCACGTCGCGTCTTTCCGAAATCCGCGATGGTCTGGACTATTTGCAGCATTGGCTGTTTGATTTTGGTGGCATCATTATCGCGATTTCAGCCCTTTCGGTGGCGCTTAAAACTACAACGCTGCTGCGTGTTCTGATGCTTCTGGGACTCTTGCTGATCATCGTTGTTGAAGGCGGCGACCCGCATCCGGCGGCGCGGTTCTTTATGCCGGTTATTCCGATCATAGCTATGGATACCACCGCAGTGATCAGCTCTGTCCGGGTGTTCGTACGCGCGATCGGGCTATTCCTGCTTGTGTTTTATCTGCCCATTCAGATTGCCGTCGTTCATTCCGGCAGCAATCATTCGAGCCTTATCAAGGGGGTCGGGTATTCCCTTGACCGCATCGCTGCGGGGCATTGGCCGTTCAGGCGTTTTGAAGACGATCCAACCATCGCGATGCGCGCCAACGCGGTGCGCGAAATCGCGGCACTCGCCGATCCTGGCGAAAAGATTGTTGGCACGGATGTTGGTGCGCTTGCGTATTTCTCGGACCGCGAAATCATTGACGCCGCAGCATTGAACAACCGGGACCTAGAGCACCGTCCATTTAATCTGCAACATACCCGGCAGCCTTGAAGAGATTTCGGCACTCGTCTGGTGGGAAGAGGTCGCATGTTTGTGCAACGGATTTGAAAAGCGCTTCGAAGGTG
>NZ_JBTLNE010000085.1:0-11068 GCF_054457435.1 Halovulum sp. GXIMD14793
CGCACCTTCGAAGCGCTTTTCAAATCCGTTGCACAAACATGCGACCTCTTCCCACCAGACGAGTGCCGAAATCTCTTCAAGGCTGCCGGGTATGTTGCAGATTAAATGGACGGTGCTCTGGAATGATGGCCAGCCTGAATCGATCAGAAAACGCCTTTCCTCGGGGCCCCGCCATCAGGCCTTTGCCCAAATACTGACCTACACTTAAATCAGTTGCTGTCAGTTATGTTATAAGATAACCAATCCTACAGTTCAGGAGGGAATCGCGCATGAGCCGGGGCAGATATCATTTCGGTCATTTTGCCGGGGGGCTGACATACACCGATCTGATCCGCCCCATTCACGCGACCATTGCACTTCATCCACACACCATCTTCAAATGAATAGAAAGGGAATCACCATGAAACCCATGATACTGGCTTTGTTGACCTCGGTCGCCGCCACACCTCTGCTGGCACAGGAAAAGCGCGAGATGGACGCTCATGCTCATGGCGTCAGCACATTGCAAATCGCGTCCGAAGATGGCGGGGTCGAGATGAACCTGCTGTCGCCCGGCATGGATATCGTTGGCTTCGAATATGCCGCCAGCACCGACGCTGATAAAGATGCAGTAGAAGCAGCACTCCGTGCCTTGTTGGTTCCCGAAAACATCATCACCCTTCCCGAAGCTGCGGAATGCCGTCTGGCAGAGGTTATGGCCCATCTCCATGGCGGCGATCACGATCATCATGACGGGGAAGAGCATCACGAAGACCACGAAGGGCATGATCACGGCAAGGACGATCACGATCATGAAGACCATGATCACGGCGAAGGCGACGCTCATCATGACCATGAAGAGAGCGCTGAGCACAGCGAATTCCATGTTCGTTACAAGTTCGACTGTGAGCATCCAGAAAAGCTGACAACCGTTGGCTTCCCGTTCTTCGCACGTTTCGAAAACGCGCAGGAGATCGAGGCAACCTATGCAACAGATGCCGGTACCGGCACGGCCGAGATCGGGCGTGATGCGGCTGAACTGAGCCTGAACTAAGCATGACCGATCCCGCCCTGGCCTTGACCGATGTTGCTTTCGCCTGGCCAGGGCGGGGCGGGTTCCAGCTGGTCTGCCCTGATTTTCATCTGAAACAGGGGGAAAGTGCGTTGTTGCTGGGGGCCAGCGGCTCGGGCAAATCGACCCTTCTATCGCTGATCTGCGGTATCGTCGCGGCTGATCGTGGCCAGGTGCAAGTCAGCGGAACCGATCTGAAATCCCTGCGAGCCGGGGCGCGTGACCGCTTTCGCGCCGAAACCATCGGCGTCATCTTCCAGCAGTTCAACCTGCTGCCCTATGCCAGGGTGGCCGATAACATTCTGCTACCACTGCGTTTTGCACCAAAGCGCCGCCGCCGCGTCAGTGATGGCCTGGCCGAGGCCACAACCCTTGCGACCGCGCTGGGTCTTCCCGATGGCATCATGCACAGCCCCGCTGGCGAATTGAGCGTCGGGCAGCAGCAACGCGTTGCCGTCGCCCGCGCCCTGATCGGTGCGCCACCGCTGATCATTGCGGACGAGCCGACCTCGGCGCTGGATGCCGAAACGCAGGACAGTTTTTTGCAATTGCTGTTTGACCAAACCAGTGCAGCGGGATCATCCCTGCTGATGGTCAGCCATGATGAACGGTTGGGCGACCGGTTTGACCGGGTGATCCGCATAGCCGATATCGTCAGCACACAAAGGGGAACGGCATGATCCTGCGTCTGGCCATTGCCTCGCTGTCGGCCCGCGCGCTAACCGTTGGTATGACGGTGCTGGCCATCGCCTTGTCCGTTGCGCTGTTTCTGGGCGTGGAAAAGGTACGGACCGGGGCGCGGGCCAGCTTTGCCGATACGATCTCGGGCACCGATCTGATTGTCGGAGCGCGATCCGGTTCGGTGCAGTTGCTGCTCTATTCCGTTTTCAGGATCGGCAATGCCACGAATAACGTCACCTGGGAAAGCTATCAGGATATCGCGAACCGGCCCGAGGTGGAGTGGATCGTGCCGATCTCGCTTGGGGACAGTCACAAACAGTTTCGCGTCATGGGCACCACGGCAGAGTTCTTCGAACGCTACCGGTTCCGCGGGGATCGGGCGTTAGAGGTTGCGGATGGGCATAGCCTGAACGACCTATATGACGCGGTGATTGGCGCGGATGTGGCCACGACACTGGGCTATCAGGTGGGCGATCCGATTGTGGTATCGCACGGTCTGGCATCGTTTACCCACCATGATGATCAACCTTTTCACGTCGCCGGGGTCATCGCCAAAACCGGTACGCCGGTGGACAGGACAGTGATCGTCAGCCTCGAAGCTATTGAAGCCATCCATGTCGATTGGCAAAGCGGCGCAAAAACTCCCGGCAGAACCACACCGGTTGAGATGATCCGCCAAATGGGTCTGGAACCCAAGGCCATCACCGCGGCCCTCGTCGGCGTAAAATCGCGGCTGCAGATCTTTGGACTGCAGCGCTGGATCAACGAATACCCCGAGGAACCCTTGCTCGCCGTTTTGCCCGGCGTCGCACTTCAGGAGCTTTGGCAGATCGTCGGCATTGCCGAAACCGCCCTGATCGGGGTGTCAGCCATGGTCGTGATCACCGCCCTTCTGGGCATGATGGCAATGATCTTCTCAGGCCTGAGCGAGCGGCGGCGCGAAATGGCGATCTGGCGGGCCATGGGCGCACGCCCGCTGACGATCCTGGGCCTGCTGGTGCTTGAGGCTGCGCTGATGGCCGCTGCCGGGGCTGCACTTGGTATTGCGCTGCTCTATGGCGTTTTGGTGCTGTTCCGGCCCATGATTGACGCCAAGTTCGGCATCTGGCTGCCGATTGATCCGCCAACCAGTCGGGAAATTTGGGTGCTGGGCGCAGTGATCACCGCAGCCGCGCTGGCCAGCCTGCTGCCGGCATTTCGGGCCTACCGTTTATCACTGGCCGATGGCATGATGGTGCACACATGAGGAATCGCATAGCCATCTCTCGCCGCCGTTTTGCACTGCTGGGCGCGGCAATGACTGTTCTGCCGAGGGCCGGACAGGCGGCAAAGTACCGCCAGATCACATGGGATGACCTGATACCACCCGGCATCCCCTATGGCCAGATCATCGGAGAGGGCGATCTGGATGAGGTCAACGACACCTGGGCACCGATCTTTGACGAGAATGCCTCTAAACTGAATACCGATCTGGATGGCACACCTGTGCGCTTGCCGGGGTATATCATTCCGCTGGAATGGGATGAAAACGGCGTCTCGGACTTTGTGCTAGTGCCATATGTCGGGGCCTGCATTCATGTGCCGCCACCGCCGCCCAATCAACTGGTCTTTGTCACGACCGAGACGCGCTGGCCCAGCGAAAACCTCTGGGATGCCGTTTGGGTGTCCGGAGTGATGATCGCGAAACTGACCTCGACCGACATCGCCGAAATCGGCTACCAGATCGCTGCGGACGAGATAGAGGCGTATAGCTGATGCAGCGCGGCCCCACACGTCGTGCCCTTGGCCTTGCCGCTATGGCCGGGCTGCTGGCGACCAGATTGCGGGCGGAAGAGATCATTGATCTGGAGTGGTCCGACCTGGTCCCGAAAGGCGAATTTACGTTACCGCCGGAGCTTCAGGGCGTGGTTCAGCATGACTCCAATACGTTGGCTCAACGTCAACCGGAGGCAACCGGGGTGCGACACGATTGGAACGGACGGGTCGTGCGCTTGTCAGGCTTTGTCGTGCCACTGGATTACAAAGGCAGTGGCGTGACATTGTTTATTCTGGTGCCTTATGTCGGAGCCTGTATCCATGTCCCCCCACCCCCTGCCAATCAGCTGGTTCTGGTGACCACCGAAACGCCCTATCAGTCGGGGGGCATGTTCGAACCGGTCACCGTGACAGGCATGTTCGGGGCAGCCGCGCGCTCCACCCAGTTGGCCGAGGTCGGCTATGCGCTTTCAGCCGACCGGATTGAGCTGTTTCGCGGGTAGGTGCTCGGGTTTCCTGCAACCCCCGGCTGGATGCGCCGAAGATCGGGCAACTGGCGTCAAGTTAAGATCTGGATGATCGAGGTCTGATCGCCGCCAACAACCAGACCACCACGAACACCGCAAGCAATCCGGCCACCAACATCATCAGCACCACCATGTTGGACGGTGTTGCGCCCAGCCGCGCCAGACCCTCTGTCAGGGGGGGAGGCAGGCTTTGCTGCCAGACCCAACTGCCCGCCGTAGCCAGAACAACCGCAACGCTGCCGACCGCCGCCAGCATTGTCAGCCCACGTGCAGCCTGCGGTGCCGACGGTGCAAACCCTCGGCGGGTCGATCTGAATATCCGCCCCAGATCAAGCTGCATCGCCACAAGCGCAGGCACGACCAGCAAGACCAGCACCAGGCCAAAGCCAAGGCCATAGGCCAGCGTGATCACCGTGGGTTTCAGGAACTGCGCCTGCCGAGAGGTTTCATACAGCAGCGGCGCAAGCCCCAGAACCGTGGTCAGCGTGGTCAAAAGCACCGGGCGCAACCGGTCTGTCGCCGCATCAATGATGGCCGGGATCAGCGCACGGTTTCGGGCGTAATCATCAATCGTTGTGATCAGAACGATAGAGTCATTGATCAGAATGCCCGACATGCCGATCAGCCCGACCACGGTAAAGATCGACAAGGGCACGTCCCAGACATAATGCCCCCAGATGGTGCCAATCAGGCCAAACGGAATGATCGCCATAACCACCAGCGGCCGCACCCAACTGGCGAATATCCAGGCCAGCGTCAGATAGATGCCCAAGAGACATAAAGCAAAGCCAAGAAAGGCATCTGACAGAAACGCGCGCTCTTGCTCGGCCAGACCGCTTAGAACAAAGTCCACGCCATGATCTTCGGCAATGCGCGGCAGAATTTCGGATTGAAGGGCCGTTATCACAGCCTGCGCGCGAACCGGATCATCCTCGGAAATATCGCCCGACACCGTGACCAGCCGCCGCCCGTTTTCCCGGCGCACGGTCGAAAAGCCCAGCGTGTCACGCACATTGACGATCTCGGATAGGGGAATATAGGCGCCGCTGGGCGCACGCATCCGCGTCTGGGTCAGGAAATCAGCCTTCAGGTCCGCCTCTGGCAGACCGACCATGATCTTCGCTTCCCGGACTCCAACGGGGAAAGTCGCAGCCTCGATCCCGCTGAGGCGTCGGCGCAGCTCTGCCCCGATTGCATCCGTCGTAAAGCCCAGCGCTGTGCCCAGTGGCGTCAGTTCCAGCACAAGTTCGTTCTTGTCATAGGCAAGGTTGTCTTCAACCGCCGAGACCTCGGGGAACCGGACAAGCGCCGATTTCAGGTCTTCGGCAGCAGCCTTCAGCACCGGGGCCTCTGCGCCATAGAACTGCACATCCAGCGCATCCCCTCCGGGGCCGGATCGCCAGCCCCGGAAGCTGAGGGTTTCGAGCATTGGATGATTGCGCACCTCCTGTTGCAACTCACCCAGAAACGCAGAGGAGGAATAGGAACGCGCGTCCGCATCGATCAGTTCAATGGCGATTGACCCCAGCTGATCCGTATCTTTGGTCTCCTGCCCCGCCAGACCCCGGCCCGTGGTGCCGCCGACCTCGGCCAGGGCAAACGTCACGGGGTTGGTACCGTGTTCCGCCTCATAGCGCGCGCCCACCGCCTCCGTCGCGCGTTGCAGTTCGCGCACCATATCAAGCGTATCAGCACGGCTGGAACCCGGCAGCATCGCGATATTGCCCGAGATCGAGCCCCGTTCAGGGGCGTTAAAGAACCGCCACGTCACATCGCCGCGCATGAACATTGTGGCCGCCCCGGCCAGCAGCAGAATCGCCCCGGCCAGCACCGGATAGCGCAGAGCAATCACCAGACGCATCAGAGGATGGAAAACGCGGCGCAGAAACCAGGAGAACCCGACATTGAACACCCTCGACGGCCAGTCATACCAGCGCTGTCGCACACCTACGGCTAAAGCATGTGCCATATGATTAGGCAGGATCAGGAAACACTCCGCCAAGGACGCCAGCAATACGACCGAAACGGTAAAGGGAATATCCGCGATCAACGAGCCAAAGCGCCCGCCCACCGCCGTCAACGCGACAAAGGCAAGCACCGTGGTTACCGTTGCCGACATCACCGGCAAGGACATTCGTCGCGCCGCATTTTCTGCCGCCACAACGGGCGGCTCGCCCAATTTACGCGCCCGGAAATCCGCATGCTCGGCGACAACGATGGCGTCATCAACAACGATCCCTAAGCAAATAATCAATGCAAACAAAGAGATCATGTTGATGGTCAGACCGGCCGCATACATCAAGGCAACCGCCGCCAGCATGGCAACAGGAATGCCTGCCGCCACCCAGAAAGCCGCGCGGGCCGAAAGGAACAGGAACAAAAGCCCAACCACCAAGATCAGCCCCATAAGGCCGTTTTCCAACAGGATATCCAGGCGGTCGGTGATGGCTTCGGCCCGGGTGCGTATCAGTTCAACCTGAACCCCTGCGGGCATCACCGCCTGCATTTCGGTTGCGACCCGCGCCACAGTGGACTGAAGGCCAATCGCATCCCCCAGATCGGATCGGTCGACCCGGATTGAAACCGCCGGGTGCGGCCCTTTGAAATAGCTACGCCCGCTATCGCTGCCCTCAACCGTTATGCTTGCCAGATCAGACACATAGAGCTTTGAGCCGTCAGGATCCGAACGCACGACAACGCCCGCGATATCCTCGGCCGTGCGCTTTTCAACACCGCTTCGCACCCTTGCCGCGCCACCGGCAACATCGCCCACAGGGCTCGCCGCCGCCTCCCAGCCTATTGTTGCTGCGATGGTGGAAAGGGCGATGTCATGGCGGATCAGGTTGGTCTCTGGGATGTCGACGCGGATCACCGGTGCCGCGACGCCTCGAATTGTCGTGCGGGTCACCCCCTCGCGGTAAAGCCGGGTGACAAACTCGTCGGCAAAACGGCCCAGTTGGTCGACAGAAACCGGTCCCGAGATCACAACATCCGTCACCCTGTCCCGCCAGGCCCGGCGGGTGACTTTCGGCGTCTCGACACCTTCGGGCAAATTTCGCACCGCATCTACGGCCGAGCGCACCTCGTCCATGGCGCGGCTCATGTCCCATCTCGGCTCAAAGGACAGGGAAATTCCAGCGCGCCCCTCATTCGCGGCAGAGGTGACGCTTTCTACGCCTTCGACCACCAGCAAAGATGGTTCCATGACCGAGATGATGGCGGCCTCCACATCCTCCGGCCCTGCGCCGGACCAGGTGACACTGACATCAATCTGGTTGATCACCACATCGGGAAAGAACTGCGACCGGATTTGTGTGCCTGCAACCAGACCCAGTGCAATCATGATCACGAGGATCAGGTTGGCGGCAGTGCGGTGCCGGGTAAAGTAGAACAACAGCCCCCCTGCCCGATCGGGCATCCGAGCCATCGCTCAGCCCCCCATGCGGCGTTCCAGCCGTTCCACCGTCGCGCGCGGAACCTGCGCTGCACTCAGCTGATCAAGCAGGCGCGCCTTGATATCGCCGGGCATCCGCGTATTGCCCTCAACAAAAGCGATCAGCCGGGCACGTCGGCCATCATCCAACGCCACGGTGTCGCTGGCATCCGGCACGTCAGCCGCATCATCCGTCCTGGCATCTGATGGGCGCACCGGGCGGATCTTTACCCCCTCCCCGATCTGAGGCAGGCGCTCGGTCGCATATTCGCGCCCCAGCGGCGCATTCTTTACAATCAATGTGTCGCCCTGACGGCGCAGGATGGTGACCTTGGCAGGCTCCAGCCGGTCATCGGCGCCGATCAGCAGAATCTCCCCCTGGGAATTGGCTGCTGTCGCGGGGATGACGGTGACATCGGACAAGGCTGGCTCCTCGATCTCGACCAGCATGAAGTCACCGGGCCGCAGTGCCGCAGCGCTGCCACCGTCAATCCGGGCGTAGAGCAGCCGACCGGTTTGCCCATCCCCCACCCGCGCACCGGCCCGGTCGATGCGCCCAAAGACGGTCAAAGGAAATTCATCCAGTGGTAAAGTTGCGGTGATGCTGACATCGCGCAACTCTCCATCCTGGGTGATCAGGCGGGAAAACTGCGCATTGGAAACGCGGAAGGCGATCTCCAATGCGCTTGGGTCTATCAGCGTCGCGAGGGCCTGATTTGGCGTGACAAGCCCGCCCTGGAAAACACGGATATCGGACAAAAGACCGGCAAAGGGTGCGTCTATGCTGGTTTCCGCAAGTGTACGCTCGGCTTCGGCCAGCATGATCTTTTGTTGGTCCAATGCGATCCCGGCCCGCTTGATCCGCGCCTCCGCCTGCGCCAATGCCTGGCGACGCCCCAGCAGGGTCTGCTCTGCCGAAGAAAGCGCCAGTTCCGCTGTTTCTATCGCGGCTGCCGTGCCCGCACCGCGTGTGGTCAGATCCTGCTGCCGGCTTAGCGCACGGGCACGCAGATCACGTTGCTGGCTGGCCGCGGTCAGATCATCGCGCGCCAACAGCAAAGCGGCCTTGGCATCGTCGACCTCTGCCTCGGCCTCGGCCTTGCGGGTCCGGGCAAGATCGAGTGCGGCCTGCATATCCACAGGGTCAATCCGGGCCAGCAACTGACCTTGCACGACCTTCCCCCCATCGCGAAACGCATCCGCCAACTCTAAAATTCGTCCGCCGGTGACGGCACGGACCTCAAGATTGCGCCAGCTTGCAACCTCGCCAAATGTAGTGACAACGGGGGTGATATGGTCTGAGGTCAGCGTTGCCACATTGATCGTAAAGACACGCTCTCGCGCAAGCCGCTCTCGCGCCGTTTCCGTATCTCTGTCCTTGGCAGTGCGCCAGATCATACCTCCGGCAAGGACCAAAATCCCCAGCGTCAGGCCAAGAAGAAACACACCCAGAAATGAGCGGGTCAGAAACCGCATATGTCCTGCCTTCCGTCCAGTGCCACAGCATAGCCCTAAGAGGGCAGTTTGTCAGCTATACGCTTGGCGAGCCAGTGTTCCGTCGCCAGTAGGGTGGGTGAAACCCACCCGCGACCAGCATAACTACGATGGTGGGTTTCACCCACCCTACATCAGCGCTGCGCGAGATAGGCCTGAAGCACAGGTTGAAGGTTGTCGATCAGGTCGACACGCCGCAACTGGTCAGGGGTCAGAAACGCAAACCCTGCGCCTTCACCGAGGCAAATGTCCGCTGGCACAATATGCAGCCGCGCCAGAAATACATAGAGCGTCGCTTCCTGCGGCGGTGGCGACGTAAGTTTGCCAAAGGGCGTCAATTGATCTGCACTCAATGTAAGGCCAACTTCTTCTTTCACCTCACGCAGCGCCGCCTGCTCCATGTCCTCGCCAGGCTCGATCGCTCCGCCGAACAGCCCCCAGCGGCCCGGCCAGAAAATGCCAGGTACATCGTCGCGCAACTGCAAAAGAAGTCGGCCTGCCTGATCCTCAATCAGGATCAATGCCCCTGAATAGCCTGACCTTGGCTGGAACACACCGATATCCGGGAAATCCTCAGGTGTCATTTGCGCCGCATATGTTCGTCTAGCCGCGGCATGATCTCCACGAAATTACAGGGCATGTGGCGATAATCCAGTTGCTTTGACAGGATTTCGTCCCACCCATCCTTGCAGGCCCCAGGCGAGCCTGGCAAAGCAAACAAATACGTGCCACCCGCAACCCCGCCACAGGCGCGCGACTGCACTGCGGACGTGCCGATTTTCTGCACCGAGATCACGGTGAACAAGGTTGCGAACGCGTCGATTTCCTTTTCATAGACGTCGCGATGTGCCTCGACCGTCACATCCCGACCGGTCAGCCCGGTCCCGCCGGTGGAGATAACGACGTCAACCTCGGGCGAGGCAATCCAGGCCCGCAGGGCTTCGGCGATCTCGGCCCGTTCATCCCGAATAATCCGTCGATCTGCCAGCTGGTGCCCCGCCGATTCGATCCGCGCCACAAGAGTATCGCCTGACTTGTCCTGTTCCGCCGCACGCGTGTCAGATACCGTCAGAACCGCGATCCTTACCGGAATGAACTGCCTTTCCGCCATTTCAGGCCCTTTCCATCAAAGCCAATCTCAGTGCCAGGGCGGCAAAGATACCTGCGCTGACTGCGCCCAGCGCCTGACCCAGGCGCGGGGCGGTGGCCAGACGCCGCCCTAATCCGCCGGCGAACACACCGGCCAGCCCGTTTATGAACAGACCGCCAAGACTGAGAATACCGCCAAAGATAAGAAACTGCACCAGAACCGGCCGACTCGGGTCAACGAATTGCGGCACAAAGGCCAGAATGAACAGGATCACCTTGGGATTGGTCAAACTGACGATCAGCCCCTCGCAAAAGGCGTGTCGGGCCGAGACCCCCTGGGGCATGGACGTCGCCACCCCACTGCGCAGCATCTTTAGCGTCAGCCACAAAAGATAGGCGACCCCCAGCCAGCGGATCGCGTCGAACAGCCAGGGCAGAGCCGCCACCAGCGCACCCAGCCCCAGCCCGGCAATCGTTGCATGGATCACACCGCCCAGCGACACACCCGCACTGGCAGCAACACCGGCACGCGGCCCGCCACCGATGCCTTGCGCCAGGCACATCATCATATCGGTCCCCGGCGTCAGATTCAGCGCCAGAGCAGCTGGAACAAACGTCAATAGGGTTGCAAGCTCAATACTCATAACCGAACCATCGCTTATCGCCGCCGGACACTCAATCCCGATTTGTTATCTGAAGATCTCTGTCAGATCCTCCAACCCGACGCCCTGCTTGATCTCTCGCAGGCGGGCATAGACCAGTGCAACCAGCACGGCACCAACCGCGAAAGTGACCGCATTCATCGCGCCTTCGATAAAAGTTGATTTGAAGGACAAATCCGTCGGGAATTCATCTAGCGTGTCGAAACCGACCAGATATCCGACGATCAGCCCGATTAGGATGACCAGCAAAGTGTACATTAGGGTCTGTGGACATTCATCGTGAGTTTATGATGGCTGCGCACAGGTTGATCATCGCGGCATAGGAGGCATCCGTTTTCTCTGCCCTCATTGCGATGCGTTTGAATTCCTTCAACTT
>NZ_JBTLNE010000086.1:0-10987 GCF_054457435.1 Halovulum sp. GXIMD14793
TCGCACGCCACTGGCGATCCGTGAGAACAAATCTGCTCGGGTCCATTCAAACCTCCTCTTTTGGAAGGTTGAATCAGAACTCAAACCAAATGGGAATCCCGAATGTCCACAGGCCCTAGTTGTGTTGGTTCAGGATACTGAACAGCAGCTTGACTCAGCGATTGATTGACATTATATGTTTAATATATTGAACGCAAGAATGTTTTGTGTTCATCTAATCAAACATCATCAATGCGATATGAAACGCAAGAGAAGCTATTCACGGGTTACGAAACAGGCTTTGTCTGTCTTCGGCAAGCTGATCCGCATCGGACGTACGGAACGGGGCATGACGGCTCAAGACCTGGCGGATCGGGCGAACATTAGCCGCACAACACTTTACAACATCGAAAAAGGTGCGCCTGGTCCTGAAATCGGAACGGTCTTCGAAGTCGCAGCGCTTGTCGGTGTGCGTCTGTTTGATGTCGATGAAGGCGTCCTGGCCATGCACAATGCCCGCCTCGATGAAAAACTGACGCTTCTGCCAAAGAGCGTCCGGACCTCTAAGCGGGAGGTCAATGATGACTTCTAAGCTTGCGCAAGCCTCGGAAGCATTTGTCTGGATCTGGCTGCCAGAAAACGCTGCCCCCGTCGTTGCAGGGCGCATCACGCAAGATGCGGATCGGTTCGTCTTCAACTACGGCGCAAGTTACCTTGAGCGTCGTGATGCAATACCGATATATGCGCCGGAACTGTCGCTGCGCAGAGGCATTATTGAGCCTGAGGCGGGACTTTCGATGGCCGGTTGCATTCGCGACGGCTCTCCAGATGCATGGGGTCGGCGTGTCCTTATCAATCATTTGGTGGGCGCAAGGGCGAGTGCGGCCGAAGTCGGTAAAATCACAGAAATATCCTATCTGCTTGCATCCGGATCTGACCGCATTGGTGCCCTCGATTTCCAAGCATCGGCGACGGAGTATGTACCGCGCCAAAAATCAGAAGCGACATATGAAGAGCTTATCGAGGCTGCCAGTCTTATTGAGAAAGGTGTTTCGCTGACACCGGGTCTTGATCAAGCGCTCAACCACGGCACGTCTATCGGCGGCGCACGGCCCAAAGCGCTTATCGATCGCGGTGATCGCAAGTTGATCGCCAAATTCTCGGCAAGCGGCGACCTCTATAGCGTTGTGAAAGCGGAATTCATCGCAATGAAGTTGGCCGCTGCCTGCGGTATGGATGTTGCGCCCGTCTCAATGGTCACTGCGGGGGGCAAAGACGTGCTCTTGATCGAGCGGTTTGACCGAAACCGCGCAGGTGAGGAGTGGCATCGCAAGGCGATGGTGTCGGCTCTTACAATCCTTGGGCTGGATGAGATGATGGCGCGCTACGCCTCTTATGTGGATCTGGCCGAGATCATTCGCCACCGCTTCAACAAGCCCAAGGAAACGCTGAGGGAACTGTTTGGCCGGGTCTGCTTTAATGTCCTTTGCGGCAACACAGACGATCATGCCCGCAATCACGCGGCTTTTTGGGATGGCAAGATGCTCACGCTTTCCCCTGCTTACGACATCTGCCCGCAAGGTCGCACTGGGAATGAAGCGACACAGGCGATGCTGATCAAGGACGAAAACCGAATGAGCACATTGGTCAATTGCCTTGCTGCCGCACCTGATTTCTTGCTCACGGACAACGAAGCGCTCAACATCATTACACAACAGATTGTCACAATCGCCGGTGAATGGGACGCGATCTGCGCACTCGCAGACCTCAACCCAACCGACAAGGCCTTGTTTGGTGGGCGGCAATTTTTGAATCCTTACTGCATTGACGGGCTGGGGCCAGCGCATGAAGCGTTAAGAGATATATTTGAGGGATCACGGAAGCATCTGCTTGGTTAGGCTGATCGACCGACTTCGCTTAGAGCCAACAGGACCTCTGTCTGACATCAGCACAGACTGCGCGGCATTAATAACGGGCGGCGCAATCTGTTGACTCAAAGCGGTTGGCAGTTCCTCAATCTCCACCGGCAGAAACGTCGCTTCGTCGTGATCCGGGGCCGACCCGACCTCCTTTTCTGAAGCGAACCGAGGATCGCGAAGCCATTTGTGGATCAGATTGGCGTTCATCGAATACCGCCGCGCCACCTGCGCAACCGATACGCCCGGCACCCATGTCTGCGCACAAATCGAGCGCTTCTCGTCATCAGACCAAAACCGCTTCTTCTGAACCTTCTTGCCCGCCATAGAGTGCCCCATGATGTCCACTATCGATGGTGGACACTATCAAGCCCTCCATCACACCGTCAGAGCGGGGAAACCGGACGGATACAGTCTTTCAATACAAGAAGCAGGATCAGCGGTTCCGGGTGCTGTGCATCGTGAATGATTGTACGCGCGAGGCGCTGGCAACCGTCGTTGATCGGTCCCTGTCTGGTGCCCGCATGACACGCGAATGAGGTGCCCCTAGATTTGTAGACGCTTTGTCTGCCGCCGCCTCACTTGCGCTTCATACCAGCGACGTTATCGCAGTATTCGGGCAAAGAGGGATTGTTTGCGCAGCATGGCGTATTCCTTTCAAGTTTGGTTGGATCGTGTGGTGCGGCTTTTCCGGCCGCACCTTAGGGACGTTTTAGTCTGCTTCGTCCGTCAGTTTCCGGTCGTCTTGCATCTCAAGCCACATGGCGTTGAGAACAGTAAAACCAGCGGCGAGCGGAAGTCCGAGAAGCCAGGCGAAATACCACATGTCATTTCCTTCCTTAGTAAGATTGTTGTGCTTGTTCGACGTCATCTTCGGTCACTTTGCCCCAAAGGATTTTGTAGACCCATGAGGTGTAGGCCACGATGATCGGCACAAAGAAGACAGTCACGCACAGCATGATGAACAGTGTCAGGTGAGAGCTGGATGCATCCCAAACGGTGAGCGATGATTTCGGATCAATCGAGCTGGGCAGGATGAATGGGAACATTGTCAGGCCCACAGTGGAAATGGTGCCGAAGATACCAAGTTGCGACCACAGGATTGGGGAGACCTCGCCATTTGACCGCAGTGCCCGATTTGCGAGCCCCATGCCGAGGAAGCCCAAGACAGGCGCAATGGCGATCCACGGGCGAACCGCATAGGCCGTTAGCCAACTGCCACCCTTTGTGACTTCGGTCAGCAATGGATTGGAAGGCCCGTTTGCAGCTGGTTGTTCGGCCAAGGCATAGCCTTCAACCCCAACAGCCAGCCAAAGCCCGGCAAGGGCGAACCCGCCCATAGCAACCAACCCTGCAATCGACCCGATCCGTCGAGCGCGGCCTTGGATAACCCCTTCGGTCTTCAGCACCAGCCAAGCAGCGCCATGGGCCAGCAGCATCGCAAAGCTAACCACGCCGCAAAGAAGCGCAAACGGGTTCAGAAGGCCGAGGAACTTCCAATAAAAGCTGCCGTCATACATCGGATAGAGGTTTTCGGTCAGATGGAACGGCACCCCTTGCAACACGTTGCCAACGGCAACACCGAAGATCAGCGCAGGCACCGCGCCACCAGCGAACAAGGCCCAGTCCCATGACGTCCGCCATGTGGTGCTCTCGCGCTTCGAGCGGTATTTGAACGCCACAGGCCGGACGATGAAAGCCGCGAGAACCACAAACATCGCCAGGTAAAAGCCCGAGAAGCTTACCGCATAAAGCGGTGGCCATGCAGCGAAGATGGCCCCGCCGCCAAGGATGAACCAGACTTGATTTCCTTCCCAAACAGGCCCGATGGTGTTGATCACAACGCGCCGTTCGATGTCGGTTTGGCCGACGAAAGGCAGTAATGCGCCTACGCCCATGTCAAAGCCGTCTGTCATAGCAAAGCCGATCAGCAGAACACCCAGCAAAAGCCACCAGATGACGCGCAAGACATCATAATCGATCATTTCATGGAGGATCATGTCATTTACTCCGCTGGTGTGTTGACTGGAACGTTGCTGTCATGGGTGCGCAAGCGGTGCTTGTGCATGGCGGTCCAACTCTCGGTTTCTGCCACGTCCATGTAAGGGCCTTTGCGGATGTAGCGCAGCATCAAGCCCATCTCGACGATGAACAGGATCGTATAGAAGATCATGAACCCGGCCAGGGTGATCAGAAGTTCGGTCACACTCAAGTGGCTGACTGACATGGCCGTGGGCAGGACCCCGTCCACTGTCCAAGGCTGACGCCCATATTCAGCGACGAACCACCCCAGCTCGGCAGCAATCCACGGTGTGGGGATGATGGCAACCGCGCCCCACAGCGCCCAGCGTGGATAGCTGCCGCCTTTGAACGACGTGCGCCAGAAAAAGTAGAGCATCACACCGATGAACATAAAGCCAAGGCCAACCATAATGCGGAAAGCCCAGAACATTGGGAACACGGCGGGAATGGTGTCTTCGGCTGCCATATTGATCTGTTCCTCGCTCGCGTCGCGTGGGTCATCGACATAGCGCAGCAGAAGGAAACCATAGCCCAAGTCAGCACTGTGTTCCTCGAACTTGGCGATCATCTCTGGCGTGGCTTCATCCTTGACCTCACGAATATCCATCAGCGCGTCATAGGCTTTGATCCCG
Source organism: Halovulum sp. GXIMD14793 (assembly GCF_054457435.1). Taxonomy (NCBI): domain Bacteria; kingdom Pseudomonadati; phylum Pseudomonadota; class Alphaproteobacteria; order Rhodobacterales; family Paracoccaceae; genus Halovulum; species Halovulum sp. GXIMD14793. Next base: position 4,550 of record NZ_JBTLNE010000086.1, read on the forward strand.
TTTCGGATACGGTCACGGCTTTCCATCTCCAGTTCATGAATGCCCGGAATTTCCCGGGTCAAAGAGCGTGTCGCGATCAGGCCCATCACATACGGAATATGAACCGCATAGTGGGTCTCGCGTGCTTCCATGTCGGGAATACCAACCGCAGTAAACGACGCTGGTGCTGGCTCGGTGTGCCACATGCCTTCCATAACGGCGAGTTTCATACGCTGTGAATGGGTGGCCGCATAACCGCTTTCATCTCCCAAAACGACGACCGACAGGGCAGACGCAAGACCAAAAGAACAGGCCACCGCAATAGACCGGCGTGCCAGCTCAAGGTGCCGCCCTTTCAGCATGTACCAGGCCGAAACACCCAGCACAAAGACCGCCGCCGTCACATACCCGGCAGATACAGTATGAACAAACTTGGCTTGAGCCACATCGTTGAACAACACTTCAAAGAAGGATGTCATCTCCATTCTCATGGTGATCGGATTGAACTTGGCCCCCACAGGATGCTGCATCCAGCCATTTGCAATCAGAATCCACAGGGCGGAGAAGTTCGATCCGATGGCCACAAGCCAAGCCACCACAAGGTGCTGAACCTTGCTCAGCTTATCCCAGCCAAAGAAAAACAAACCGACAAAGGTCGCCTCAAGGAAGAAGGCCATCAGCCCTTCGATCGCCAGCGGCGCACCAAAGACGTCGCCGACATAATGCGAATAGTATGACCAGTTCATCCCGAACTGGAACTCCATCGTGATCCCGGTTGCGACCCCCAGAACAAAGTTGATTCCGAACAGTGTTCCCCAGAACTTGGTCATCTGCCGCCAGATGGGGCGGTTTGTCATGACATAGACGGTCTCCATAATCGCAACGATGATGGATAAACCAAGCGTCAAAGGCACAAAGAGGAAGTGATACATTGCAGTCATTGCGAACTGCAAACGCGAGAGTTCGACGACATCTAGCTCCATAGCTTGCCCCTTCTTTGGCTATGTAAAAGTCCTGTCATGTATCATACTAGCTTCATCTGGTGCTTGCTATGTGACAATGTCACATTACCCCACCGCGATTTGCCCATCCGAGAATTCTATTTCCATCTTGCGATGTGCAGCCATGAGTATAGCAGCTTCGGGCAAAAAATGTCGGACACCATTTAGAACTCGTTGTGCCGTTTCATCATCCAAACCTTCGGTCAGCTCATCCAAAAGAAGGACGCTTGGCCGCCGAATAAGCACCCGAGCCAAAGCAAGTCTCTTGCGTTGACCTCCCGATAGCCCTGCTCCGCCTTCACCAAGGCCGCTGTCCAGTCCACCGCGATCCACAATGACGTCCCATAAAGCAACGGCGACAAGAACCTCCTGCACGTGGGCGTCGCTATCATCCCGTCCAAACAAAACCGCATCACGGATTGAGCCTCGGATCAAAGCTGGGCGCTGTACAAGATAACCGATCTGATCCGGACTGTTTCCTATGATTTCTCCGGACAACGGCTCTAACAACCCTGCTATCGTATTGAGTATCATGGACTTTCCAGACCCACTCGGCCCGACCAAAGCAACGGTTTCACCGGGCGCAACCTCAAAGCTGAGGGGCGCGTGCAACAAAGGTGCTGCATTGCCGACTTGTAGTGCGTTCAAGGTGAGTGTCGATCCGGAAGCCGCCTGCGAAATCGGCGGCGCTATAATCGGGTCAACGTAGCCGGACAACCGCCCAGAAGCCGCCCGAATACGCCCGACCTCAGCAAGGCCCCGGCGCAAGGGCGCGACGATTTCGAAAAGGGCCAAAGTGGCAAAGAAACCCAAGGCCGCGCGGGCTGGAGCGATTTCTCCGGACAGTGCCAAAAGACCGCCAATTACCATCGCTCCGGCGCTAATCACGCCACTTGCCAAGACAAGTGCAGCCCCTGCGCGGTGTTCCTGCATCGCGATCTGACGCTGCGCTTTGAACAGTTCCTCGCTTTTGCCAACAAGGTTGTGTTCGCTTCGATCTAACTGACCTCCAAAAGCCAGAACATCCCTGCCCCGTAGGTGATCGACCGCACCAGAGCGAAGCGCTTGTGTCAGTTCGTCAACGCGTTGTGTTGGGGCATAAGTGCGACGTGCAAGGATCGCAAAGATCAACGCTGATACAACGACCAAGCCGCCGACCACATAGACAGCCAAACTTAGGTCAACCAACCACCAAAGCGCCAAGAGCGTCAAAATCAATGTCACAACGCCAGATAGAACCGGAAGAACCAGACGGATTGTCAGACCATCCAAGGCATCAATGTCAGACGTAAGACGATTTAGAACCTCGCCCCCCCGCATCCGAACCATCTGGGCAAACAGTGCGCGGGTCAGATGCCTCAGAACTTGCAAACGCAACCGCGCAAGCGACCGCAAAGTCGCATCATGGGACAGGATGCGCTCGCCATAGCGGGCCGCCGTGCGCCCAAGCGCCAGAAAGCGGACGCCAGCGGACGGACGAAACACGTCAAACACGCGCCCTGCCCCCGCCAATCCCGCTGCGCCTGCAGCTACGATGAACCAGCCGGACAGACCAAGCAGCGCGATCCCGGCAACCAGCACTGCCACGGACAAAAGCAACGCCCGCCAAAGCGCGGTGCGTTCTTTCGCCCAGAGGTATCGCGCGATTTTTAGCACATGCGTCATAGCGCGATCTCCCGATCAAAGGTGGAAATCAAACGCTGATCGTGACTTGCGGCAACGACAGTCGCGCCTTGCTCTCGCAAGGTCAGCAAGGCTTGAATAACTTGCGCGGCAGTTTGATCGTCCAGATCAGCCGTTGGTTCATCCGCCAGAACAATCTGCGCCCCGCGACAGGCTGCGCGCGCCAGCAGCAACCGCCGCGCCTCCCCGCCCGAAACGCCTGCCCCGCTTTCGCCCAGCTTTGCCTCAAGTCCACCGGGTAGCCGCGCGACGATATCGCTGGCTGAGGCCAGATCCAACGCCGCCTCAACAGGCCGCGCTGGCGTGCCGCCCAATGTCAGGTTGTCCCGCAAAGTGCCTGCGAAGAAGAACGGCGCCTGTGGGATCCAAGCGATCATGTTGCGCGCAGCCTCAACTGTTTCTGGCCCTAGCCGCTTTCCAGCAATATCTATCCGCCCTTCAGCCGGCACGAGGACGCCCCCCAGTGCGGCGATCAAGGTCGATTTGCCCACCCCACTTGGTCCCGTCAGCGCAACAGCTTCACCCGCTCTGATCTCACCAGCGGGCAGGGTAAACTCGCTTTCGCGCATGAAATGCAGTGCCGACCACTTGAGACTGGGCGCACCAGAAAGCGCAGTGCCGGTTTGGCTTGGCATAACCATCGTTGTGGCGTCGTTGAGATGAACTTCGCTAACCTCTTTGGCAACAGCCAGACCCGTCGCCCGATCATGCCAGGCAGCTGCCATGTCCCGCAAAGGCTGGAAAAACTCAGGCGCCAGCAGCAAGAGCAACATGCCTTCAAACATCGTCAATGGGGTCGCGTAGGCCCCAAAACCCAACTCTCCTAGCAGGGCGAAACCAACATAAACAGCCACCATTGCCACACCAATCGCCGAGAAAAGCTCCAGAACCGTAGAAGACAGAAATGCGATGCGAAGCACTTCCATCGTCTGGGACCGCAAAGTGTCTGTACGTTCAGAAAACTCCTCAGCAACATAGCCTTCCGCAGCCAATAGCTTTGTATCGACCAAAGCGCTCAGTCGTTCCAGCAGCAGGTCGTTCAGGTTTGAAATCTCGTCCATCTGCTTTTCAGACGCGTCCTGCGCAGCCATGCCGACCAGCGCCATAAAGACGGGGATCAGCGGCCCCGCCATCACCAACACAGCGCCAATGGCCCAAGACATTGAAAAGGCGACAATCAGAATGACCAGGGGCACGATAATCACCCGGGTCATGGCGGGGCGATAACGGGTAAGATACGGAACCAGCATCGGCAGTTTGTCGGTGACCAACGCAGCAACGACAGCCGATGATTTCGCGTTTGCAGCATAGGGACTGATGATTTGTTCGTGATGCAAAACTTGGGCTTGTTGGCGAACCACGATGCGCCGGGCGGATGCATCAAGCTGATTGTCTGCCCACACCCCCAAAGACGCCCGCATGATCGCCAATGCCAAAAAGCCGCCCGCACAGGTGAAGAGCATCGCCGCCGTCGCCCGCTCTTCGATCAGTGAGGCGAATATCCACGCCACTAAAATGGCCTGGGGGATCCACAACAAGGATGCTGCAACACCTAAAAGAGAGGCACGCGAAATCTGCGAGGCCTCAGGCCCTGCCATCTCATCTAGAGTTCGTTTTTCCAGGTTTGCCATTCACACAATGCTACTCAGCCGCTTCATGACCAGCTAAGTCTAATTTTGTCAGCGCTTCAAAGGCTTCGTGCTGCGACAAGAAGACCTGACCCGAAAGGTGTCGAAGGAAATGGCCGTCTCTCAGCCGATCCATGACCGGTCCCTTGACTTCGGACAAATGCAGTTTGATGCCCATATCCTCAAGTCTCGCGTCAATCGCCTCAAGACTTTCAAGTGCGCTATAATCAATCGCATTAACGGCCGAGCACATCAGCACGACATGTTCGACCGGACAATCCGCTGCGACGCGATCATAGATGTAATCTTCGAGAAAACGTGCATTGGCGAAGTAAAGGCTTTCGTCGACCCGAAGCGTCACGACGCGCGGGTCCGTTTCCACTTCATGCCGCAGAATATTCCTGAAATGCTCTGACGCCGGCATCCGCCCGACCTCGGCGACATGGGGCCGCGACGTGCGGAACAGATGCAGCGCGATCGAAAGACCTACGCCTGCCATGACGCCAATTTCCACCCCCGCAGTCAGGGTTAGGGCAATCGTCATAGCCACCGCCGCAAAATCGGCTTTTGAATAGTCCAACGATTTCTTGAGGATCGAAAAATCAACAAGGCTTAAAACAGCGACAATGATGGTGGCCGCAAGCGTGGCCTTGGGAAGGTAAAAGACCAGCGGCGTCAGCGCCACCGCTGCAATCGCCAGCCCGATGGCTGTAGGCCAGCGACTGCGGTATCAGCATGATCGTCACGATGACTGCTGCCATCATGTCGTTGGCGAAACTGGCGCGCGTGTAGTGACGCCCCCAGTCCAGGATTGGGAAATAGCGTTTCATTTTAGTCCTTTGGATAAGGTGGTGGGGCGCTGGCTGGATTAGGCCCCACCGAAATCAAGGCCAGAAGGGCGAGCCTTGATTAACTCTAATTGACGGTGACTTTTTCAGGCTTCGCCATCCATTCCCGCCCCCGCAACATGGCCTGCCAATAGATCGGAGGAAGAATTTTCTCTTTCAAAAGCCACGCCGCCCGGGTGGGTTTGGTCCCATCTACCATCCATTTGGGGAAGCTCGGAAGCAAAGTGCCGCCATAGCCGAACTCAGCCAGAACAATCTTGCCTCGCTCAACCTAAGGTAGCAGTAATTTCAGCAAGTCTCGTGATCCTTGAAGCACACGCACGATCTGCACTTCATGATCTCTTTCGATGAAGAAAATCAGATAGCGACCATGCCTTGCATGACACAGCCCTTCGTGCAGGTCATCGCGCTTCTGGAAGCTGCCGGGCCGCTCACCAACCTCCATGATCTTCGCCTCGATCTCAGACACGAAAGAGGCTGCACGGGATCGGTTGTCGAGCGCAATAAAGTCACCAATGTCGATAAGGTCTGCCCGCGCGGCGGGCAGGATAACCAGCTTTGCCACGATCAGGACTTGTCGGCGTAACGCGCACGCAGCTCGGCAAACACCTGGTCGGCCGGAATACCTGGGCCGCTATCCAACCCCGCCTTGATCGCATCCCGTAGGGTTTCAAGATCGCGCAGCTCAGCGTCACGGCTCCGCGTCCAGTCACGCAATGCCTCGCGGACAACTTCACTGGTTGAAGCATACTCGCCGCCGGCCACGGTCTGGCGCAATGTCTCGGCCATGTCAGATGGCATCGTGATGGTCATTCGTTCAGCTGAAGGCATGGCATGTCCTTTTTCGATATGTCATACATAAGCATACTTTTGATGCACGCAATGTCAAGTCCGATTATGAACACTTGGTTTACCGCAGACACTCATTTTGGCCATGAGAACATCATCAAGTTCACGGGGCGCCCGTTCAGATCGGCCAATCACATGGATGCGGTTCTGATCGAGAACCTATGGGCCAAAGTGGTTGTGTCGCAAATTTTCCCAGGGGCAGCAATCACCTTTCTCCCGGACGCACTTATCCTGCGAGGGCAGCGAATTGCTGGAAACCGTTTGTGCCTTGGGCGGTGATTTGTCCTTTGCGGATCATGTGTGAGGTTTCAATTCCGGCCAGTGTTGCGGCGGCAGAGTGAAAGGCTTTAAAGCCCAGCATCGGCCGTGTCATCCGCTTGATAAAACGATGATCCTGCTCGACGATGTTGTTTAGATACTTACTCTGCATAATCCCGATCAGTCGCCTTT
>NZ_JBTLNE010000087.1:0-10705 GCF_054457435.1 Halovulum sp. GXIMD14793
TCCGAAGGCTGAAAGGCTTCCGACGTATCTTCTCAAGATTCGAAAAGCTTGATGTCATGTACCGCGCCTTTCTGAACGTCACCCTCATCGTGGAGATGATTAAGTGTTAACAGGCCCTAATAAAGTCTAAAAGGTACTGCCGACCCCATGAGGGTCAATTGAGCTCGCCGTTGTCACCACCCCCGTATTCTTTGATCACCTGATCTGATCCACCTCATAGAACGCCATCTTCCGGTCAGAGCTAACCAGCTTCAAACCTTCGCATCGGGCTTGCGCAATCAACATCCGGTCGAATGGGTCAGCATGATGCAATGGCAGGGCCGCTGCCGCTTCTGCGTGAGCCCAGGAGATCGGCAAGGGCCGGCACCCTGCATCCATGGCGGTGTCAAATATGTCCGCCGGAACGTCGAGCTTACCTATGGCGCGTTTAAGACCGATCTCCCACACACTTGCTGACGACACATAGAGGTCATCCTTAGAAATCGACTCGATCTGGGCGTTTGTCAGGCGCGCATCATTCAGGATGGCCCAAAGCAGGATATGGGTATCAAGCAGGACCCGCATCTAGGAAGCCGCGGCTTTACCGAACATCTCTGCAATCTCGTCATCGCCTTCGAACATATCGTCCGGCAAGGTAAACGCCCCTTGCATCGCACCGATCAACGGGCGCCCTACGGACCGATCTGCGGCAACGATGCATGCAACAGGTCGGCCATAGCGGGTCAACTCTATCGCTTCACCGGCTTCCGCCCTGCGGATTAGCTCCGCAAACTGTGCTTTGGCTTCGGCAATTGCTATTTTCATGGGAACTCTCTATTTATGACCAACATATAGGTCATATCCTGGCAAGATGCAAGCACGGGCCTCCTTTCTGACCTGCGCCAACATGCCACCGGTCTGACTGGCTGAATTCGCTTTACCAAGAATGTTCCCTCGCCTAAGCCAATGGGATGAAAACCGGGTGGATATTGCGAAGCATCGGCCTCGTGTCAGCGCTGTTGATAGCGCTGCTCAGCGTTGTGTCTGCGGCGCATACTGTGCCCGAGCGTGATGTCGCAGCCATTGAGACCTATCTCGCCTTCGGTGGCGATATCGCGGATATTTGCGGCGAAACCGATGCCGGACATCGCCATGATTGCCCGTTCTGCCGCTTGCTGTCTGATCCTGTCCTTAACGGTCCGGCAGCAAGGGCCGACGCCGCAGAGTTTCGTGTTTCCTGGCCCCGGTTTGCTGACCTAACTCAGCCCGATGCGCCCTATGGTCCGGGACTGGCCCGCGCGCCTCCCCTTTTCTCCTGATCCACTGAACATTTATTCAAACGATCGCGCAGCCGACGGTGCGTCCGCCTGCGCATATGGAGACGACAATGCAAAAATCCATCCTGATTGCCGGGCTGCTGGCCCTTTCCGCAACCGCTGCTTCTGCTCACGCCACACTGGAACAACGCGAGGCGGCCGCCGGAAAAACCACCAAGATCACCCTTCGTGTTCCGCATGGCTGCAAGGGTGAGGCGACCCGCACCGTTAACCTGATGATCCCCGAGGGTTTCTATAACGCCAAACCTATGCCCAAGGCTGGTTGGGAGCTGACAACAGAAACCGGCACCTACAGCACGCCCTATAACAACCACGGCAAAGAGATGACAGAAGGTGCGCGCAAGGTTATCTGGTCAGGCGGGAATCTGGAAAACGGCTGGTATGACGAATTCACCATTCGCGGTACCGTCGGACCAGATGTCGCACCCGGCACGGTAATGTACTTCCCGGCCCTGCAGGAATGCGCAAACGGGGTTGCCGACTGGACCAACACCTCCGGTGCCAAAGACGCAAAGCACCCTGCGCCGAAACTGACCGCCATCGCCGAGGAAGGCGGGCATCACGCCCATGCTATGGCGGCACCGGAAAGCTTCACAGTTGGCGATCTGACCATCGAAAGTCCCTTTTCCCGTGCAACTCTGCCAAACCAGCCGGTCGGTTGGCTTAGGGGCGCGCCTTGGGCATGCGGCTTCCGAAGGCTGAAAGGCTTCCGACGTATCTTCTCAAGATTCGAAAAGCTTGATGTCATGTACCGCGCCTTTCTGAACGTCGCCCTCATCGTGGAGATGATTAAGTGTTAACAGGCCCTAGTCAGATAAAGCTGTTTAGGCTTTCAAGCTGTCCCAAAGCCTTACTGGCCCTCTTCCCACAGCCCGGATGTCCCCATGTGCTGAAGCAATTCGGACAGGTGTTGTAACACGACGGCACGTCGGGAATTGGGGCGCTGCACGATTCCGAGGCCTCTGTGAATTGGTGTTGCGCCAAAGGGGAACCAGTCAATCGACGCGGTCTGAAAGCCCCGTATGGCTGCCAACGGCACAACCGAAAATCCCAAGCCGGCCTGCACGCAGCCAAACACCGCTGACATGGTGTTCACAGACGCGATTTGGTTGGGCGCAAGGCCCAGTCTGGCGATTTCAGTGTCGATCTGCCGTGCCAGTGGCACCTGAATGCCATACCGAATGAATGGCACATCCTGCACCAAAGCTTCGAGGTTTTTGCCTTTTGCCCCCGGCGGCGTCAGCACAATAAGAGGTTCGGTAAAAACCAAAGTCCACTGCAACCCGGTTGGGACAGTGACATGATCCGCCACCAAGGCCGCATCCAATTGCCCACTTGCGACGTCCGCCATCAAGTCCTCTGACAGGCCTACCCGCAGCCGGTAGGTGAGGTCGGGATGGCGTTGTTTGAGTTGTGTCAGCGTTCTGGGCAACACATAGGTGCCGCAGGTGCGCAACGCGCCAAGCGCCAGCGTACCGCTGAAATCGCCGCCGGTGACCGTCGTCTTTGTTTCCCGGACAATGCGTAAGATTGACTGTGCTGCCGACAGAACCTCGCGGCCCTTGGTGGTCAGTGCGGGCGGCCTGCGAGAGCGATCAAATATTTTGGCACCCAGATCATCTTCTAAGGCCGAAATCTGCTGACTGACCGCAGACGGGCTAAGGTTGACGACCCGCGCGGCTGCCGCAAAACCCCCGTGCTGGGTGATGGCGAGAAATGTTTCTAGTTGGCGTGTGTCCATTTTATAAGATAACAAATACTTACTTTAAAAGCAATAACTACGCGCTTTGCACAGAACATCTTTATGTTAACGTCCGGGCAGTCTTCAAACCAAACCGGTGCATGAACGCCGGAAACTTCAGGGAGCTACCCATGAAACTTCTCTCAGGCCTCGCGGCCATATTCACAGCAGCAGCCTCTTTGGCGAGCCCAGGCTTTGCCCAGAGCTACCCCGAACAGGCCGTTGAATTTATTGTTCCTTGGTCGCCGGGCGGCGGATCTGATACGCTGATGCGTTTAATTTCGCTTAACATCGAACCTTATCTGGGCGTAGAAATGCCTGTGATTAACATGCCCGGTGTTGGCGGGACTGTCGGTCTGCGCGAAGCTTCGCGGCGGGCGGCGGATGGGTATACCATCTCGCAGGTGCACGAAGGTCTGCTTGTGGCGACTGAAACAGGGCTGACGGATCTTGCTTGGAACGATTTTGAGCCTATCGCGCTGATGACGGCGTCTCCTCAGTTTCTCATCGCGCACCCGACTGATGACTTTGGCACCTTTGACGAATTTCTCGAATTCGCTCGGGCCCACCCCGGTGAAATCACCATGGGCGTCACCTTGGGCGGCTTGTCGCATCTCTATGCTGCGATGATCGAACAGACCTATGATCTACAGTTCAAATACGTGGCCTATGAAGGCACTGGAGAGCGTATTCGCGCCATCGTGGGCGGCAATCTGGATGTTGCAATTGGGGATGTGGCCTCGTCGATCGAATTTGCAAAAAATGGCGATTTGGTCTTTCTTGCTGCGGGTTCCGCAGAGCGCCACCCAGCCGTACCTAACACGCCGACTTTCAGCGAAATGGGTGAAAAGCTTCTGTTAACCGTGACACGTGGCATCGTGGTTCCCAAGGGAACACCAGAGCCAGTGCGTGACACGCTTGAAGCCGCGCTGGAGAAACTATCCCAAGACGTAGCCTATATTGAGCAAACCAACAACGCAGGTTCGCAGGTCACGTTTATGGGTCAAGACGCCTATATCGAATACCTGACCAATCTCGACGCTACAGTGAAGTCCCTGGCCGGGGTACTTGCACAGTGAGCGAGCAGCGCAAAGATGTTCGAATGGAAGCGGGCGAAATCGCCCGCTTCTTAAGCTATCTGGTGATATTGCTTGCATCTGTTGCGCTTTTCGTGGCCGCAGGCAATATACCCAGTTCCCGATTTGAGGCCCTGGGCGCCAGTGCTTTCCCCAAGTTTGTCTTTGCGGCAATGGCGTTTGTCGCAGTGATTGCGATAGCGAATAGCCTGCGCACCATCGATCGCGACGCCTGGGGTCACTTTGGTGCCGAAGCAAAAAGCTGGCTGAAAAAGCACTATCTGGTCTTTGTCTGTTTTGCCCTTTTTACGGCCTATATTCTTGCGATTCCGAAATTTGGATTCTCAATCGCCAGTTTTGTATTCGTTCTTGGCCTGCAGATCGTTTTGATGCCGCGCCGGCCAATAGCTTTGCTGATTGCAGTTGCAGTCGCGCTTGCCTTTTCCTTTGGGCTGAACGCGCTTTTTGCAGAGTTCTTCAACGTATTCCTTCCACGCGGGCAGTTTTGATATGGAAAATCTCGTCATAGCGCTTGGACAAATATTTGCTCTGACCACGCTTCTTTTCATGCTGGCGGGCTCTATCGCTGGCATCATTGCCGCTGCCATTCCCGGCTTTACGGTGACCATGGCTATTGTGCTGACTTTGCCACTGACATTCAGCATGGAACCCTTGCAGGGTATTGCCGTTATGCTGTCGGTCTATGTCGGCGGTCTGACCGGCGGTCTGATCTCGGCGGCGCTGCTGGGCATTCCCGGTACGCCGTCCTCAGTTGCCACAACGTTTGATGCTTTCCCGATGGCACGGAAAGGCGACCCCGGGCGCGCCCTGTCGCTGGGTGTCTGGGCGTCGTTCTTCGGCACGCTGATTTCGACACTGTTTCTAGTGGTTGCAGCGCCGCCATTGGCCGTTTTTGCGGTGAAACTGGGTCCGTGGGAATATTTCTCGCTGATCGTATTTGCCTTAACAATTGTTGCCAGCCTTGTTGGTAGCTCGGTGATCCGTGGGCTTCTGGCTGGTTTAATCGGGCTGGCAATTTCTACCGTTGGATCGGACCCGATCCTGGGCCGCGTGCGGTTCGATTTTGGCATTGAGATGCTTCAGGCTGGATTGCCGTTTCTGGTGGTGCTTATCGGGATCTTCGCAATCTCTCAGCTTCTAAGCGAAGTTGAAGACTCCAAAACTGTACGATCCGGTGCGTCTTTAGTGACCGAGGCCATCGACTTTAAGACCTGGACCGTGATGAAAGAAGTTCTGATGCAACCGGTCAATTTGATCCGGTCATCGCTGGTTGGTGTATTGATTGGCGCTCTTCCCGGTGCCGGGGGATCGATTTCGAATCTGGTTGCCTATGATCAGGCCAAACGTGCCTCTAAAACACCCGAAGACTTTGGCACAGGCACTCCAGACGGTGTGATCGCCTCCGAGGCGGGCAACTCTGCCACCGCAGGCGGGGGGCTAATCCCGCTGATCGGTCTTGGTATTCCCGGATCGGCTGTGGATGCGATTTTGATGGCCTCGCTGATGGTGCATGGCATTTCCGTTGGGCCACGTCTGATCCTCGATCACGGCGACCTAGTCTATGGCATGTTTATCGCGATGGCGGTGGCGTCCTTGATGATGCTGATCGTCTCGGTCCTGTCGATGCGGATGTTTTTGCGCGTCGCCGAGGTGCCCAAATGGCTGATCGTGCCAACGGTTCTGACTTGCTGTGTTGTCGGCTCTTTTGCGCTCAACAATCGGGTAACTGATTTGTACCTGCTGGGTGTCATCGGTCTGGTTGGGTATGCGCTTCGGGCGCTGGGGTACTCGCTTGCACCGCTGGTTCTGGGGGTTATTCTCGGGCCAATTGCCGAAACCAATCTGCGACGCGCGCTGATGACGGATGACGATCCAACGCTGTTTCTGACCCGCCCAATCAGCCTTATTTTCCTTGTCGCAGCTGTTTTGTCCATTTCCTGGGCAATCCGCAATCATATCAAATTACGAAAAATGACTGGGGACAAAGATGCATCTGCGTCATGATCCAATTTACGCTTCCCGACGTTCGCCCGTTCTTGCAGATAACATTGTAACAACATCGCAACCCCTCGCCACGCAGGCAGGCCTGTCGATATTACAGCGCGGCGGCAATGCGGTGGATGCGGCCATTGCGACAGCTGCGGCCCTGACCATCGTAGAACCGTCAGGCAACGGGCTTGGGTCAGATGCGTTCTGCATCCTTTGGGATGGCCAGCAGCTGCATGGGCTGAACGCTTCGGGACGCGCGCCCGCTGATTGGGGGCCAGAACGCTTCCCAAACGGCATGCCGGGACTAGGCGTCAACAGCGTCACCGTTCCGGGTGCGGTAAGTGCTTGGGTGGAATTGTCAAAACGGTTTGGCAAACTGGACTTGTCCACCACCTTGGCCCCGGCCATCGGATACGCTGAAGACGGGTTTATCGTGTCGCCGGTCATCGCAAAACTGTGGACAAACGCCGTGGCTACGCTTGGCGATCAGCCGGGGTTTGCCGAGACGTTTTTGCCCGAAGGCCGCGCGCCAAAGGCCGGTGAACGGTTCCGAAACCCTGCCGCTGCCGCAACCCTGCGTGAAATCGCAAAGACCAATGGCGCTTCTTTTTACAAAGGCGACTTAGCCGAAAAGATCGTGGCGTTTGTGCAGGACAATGGCGGGTCGATGACGCGCGATGACATGGCCGCCCACGAACCAGAATGGTGCGGCACCCTATGCAGCAGCTTTGATGGGGCCGAACTGCACGAAATCCCGCCTAATGGGCAAGGCATAGCAGCACTTATGGCTCTTGGGATGCTGGACCATACCTCTATTCGCGACTTTGGTCCCGATGACGTTCAGGCGATCCATTTGCAGATCGAAGCCATCAAACTGGCCTATCGCGATCTTCACGCTTTTGTCGCAGATCGTGATGGGATGACGGATGTCTGCGAAAAGGCGATGCTTGATCCCGACTACCTAAGGTCCCGCGCCGCACTGATTGATCCCACAAAGGCTATCAACCATAGCGTTGGTACCCCCAAACAGGGCGGAACGGTCTTGTTGAATACGGGCGATGCGTCGGGGATGATGGTCTGTTTCATTCAGTCCAACTACGCTGGATTTGGGTCTGGTGTTGTGGTTCCCGAGCTGGGGGTATCCCTACAAAACCGTGGCGCAGGGTTTAACACAATCCCAGGCCATCCCAATTGCGTGGCCGGCGGCAAACGCCCGATGCACACGATCATTCCGGGCTTTGTCATGAAAGACGGTGATCCGGTAATGGCGTTTGGCATGATGGGAGGCCCCATTCAGGCCCAAGGGCATGTGCAGCTTTTGCTGAGGACGCAGCTTTGGGGGCAGGATGTGCAATCCGCCGCCGACGCGCCCCGCTGGCGCATGATCGACAATCTAGACGTGGCCTGCGAGCCAACCATACCGCAGGATACTTTGGACGGATTACGGGCCCTGGGTCACCAGATCACCGTCGAAAGCCCGGACAATGTCTTTGGGTTTGGAGGTGCGCAATTGGTTCATCGCGTTCCCTCAGGGGGCTATGTCGCAGGATCAGACCCCCGCAAAGACGGACAAGCCGCCGGGTTTTGACCGCATAAATTCTTAGCCCTTTTGAACGAACGGATTGAGGTATGAAAATTCTCAAACGAATTGGTGTTGATACCTATATGCAATTGCTGCTGACGACCGTTGTTGCGGGCATCCTTGTGCCCGCGCAGGGTACGGCGGCGATGGCGCTGTCACATGTCACGTTTTGGGCCGTCGCAGTTTTGTTCTTTATCTATGGTGCCAAATTGGATGCCAGCGCGGTGCGCGCCGGGTTGACCAATTGGCGCCTGCAGGGGCTGACATTTGCGGCGACCTATGTGCTGTTTCCGATTGTGGGCCTGACACTATCGCTGGTCTTTGGGCCGTTACTGAGCGCGACCGTAACGCTGGGGCTGTTGTTTCTCGCGGTCTTGCCGTCAACGGTGCAAAGTTCGATTGCATTTACGTCCATGGTGGGCGGAAACGTTCCGGCGGCGATTTGTGCGGCCTCTGTGTCCAACCTGATCGGCGTCGTCCTGACCCCGATCCTGGTCGCCTTCCTGCTGCAGGCCGGCGATGGTGGCATCCGGCTAGAGGCGGTGGCGAAAATCGCCACGCAAATTTTGCTGCCCTTTGCTTTGGGACAGCTTGCACGCCCCAAAGTGGCCGGGTTCATTCAGAAACGTAAATCAATGACGTTGATCGTGGATCGAGGCGCAATCCTGTTGATTGTCTATTCCGCCTTTAGCGCTAGTACGATCTCTGGACTCTGGAGCGCAATCCCGCCAGCGGTCCTGCTGGTGCTTATCGTGGTTGTGCTTCTGTTCCTTGGGATAACCATGATGTTGATGGTGGCCGCCAGCCGGGTATTCGGGTTGCCCAAGCCCGATGGGGCGGTGCTGTTTTATTGCGGATCGACCAAAAGTCTTGCGTCTGGCCTGCCAATCGCGACGGCATTGTTCCCCGCAGCCAGCCTGGGCGCAATTGTCTTGCCGCTGGTGATTTACCACATGGCCCAGCTCTTGATCTGCGCCTTTGTCGCGCAATCTACAAAATCTGAATGACCCTTTTCTGGTGCCTCAGAAAGGAGTCATCAGGCTAAGAAGCTGATCTGAGCACGATACCAGATTACATAGTGATCAAAGCCGCCAATGAGTTCCATGACAAACAACGGCCATCAACCAGATGTGGCAGACAGACTTCACCTATTTGGCCCAGTTGATGGGGTGGATACCCCCCTCCACGAACGGCATCGCAATGTGCCAAGGTGGTGCTGTAACGCCACCACAATAGGGAGAAGACATCCATGGAGGGACTGTTGCATTAACTCTTGTAGTCGGCCAAGTTTTGACTTTTGAGGTTCACCATGCCGCGTCAGTCACCGTTCAAACATCATCGTTTTCCGCACGAGATCATTCTCTGTGCTGTCCGGTGGTATCTGCGATAAGCTCAGCGGCACCACGGCCCGTAAAGCTCTTGAAGCCGTAGAGGTCACGCAATTGGGCCAGATGATTGTGGCGTGTTTCTTCCCGGGTGGCGTATCCGGCCAGGTCGCCCGCCTCGATCCCAATCTGATCGCCTAGGAACCGCAACACCTCGATGGGGATGGTCTCGCCCGGTGCAAGCAACCAGCCCGGATACCGGAAGGCACAAAGCTGAAGCGCAAAGCCTATCTGATTTTCCGGCCGCCGCCGGGTACGGATATGCTCGATGTCTTCATCATCCAATGTGTAGTGTTTCAGCAGCAAAGCCTCATCGGCAGGAAGATCAAAGAGCGCCACGCGTTGTCGCGTGGTCAAAAGAGATCGCCTTGGCATTCGAAATTGTCCTTGTTAATCAAATGGCTAAAAGGGACAATAATCAGATCAGTAAAAACAAGCCATTATGACCGCTCAAACCACACCAGCTCAATTGGGACAGAAAACACTCGCCTCGACGAAGCGGGCCGTAATCTACGCGCGGGTCTCAACATCCGACCAATCCTGCGAACGGCAGATCGCCGATCTGACAGAGTTCGCTGCCCGAGCGGGGTATGAAATCCTGGACGTTCATAAGGAAACCATTTCCGGCACCGAGACCAACCGCCACGCGCGCAATCAGATCATGGCGTTGGCCCAGGGCCGCAAGATCAATGCGGTGTTGGTGACCGAACTCAGCCGGTGGGGTCGCTCCACACAAGACTTGCTCGGCACCCTGAACCAACTGGCTGGCTGGAATGTCTCTGTCGTCGCGATATCCGGTATGACCTTTGAGCTCGACAGCCCCCATGGCCGGATGATGGCAACCATGCTCGCAGGTATCGCCCAATTCGAACGCGACCTCATGAGTGAACGCATCAAATCCGATCTTGCCGCCGCCAAGGCGCGCGGCAAAAAGCTTGGACGCCAAAAGGGCCAACGTCCAAAGTCAGACCGCCTTACCCCCAAGGTCATGGCACTGATCGAAGAGGGCCGCTCCTACCGGTGGATCGCCCGAGACCTCGGCATCAGCAAAAATACCGTTCTGGCGATTGCCAAGAGAACACAAAAAATCAAAGTGGATAAGGCCTCATGAAAATTGGCTGCACCTGCGGCGGCATTATCGTTGATCAGACAGATAACTTGCCAAACAAAGCCCACGTCATCAGTGACAGAGATTGGCACGCCTTCTGGGATCAAGTCGAAGAGGCCATGAAGGCATCAGAAAAACATGGCTACAGCTATCAGTTACCCAATCAAATCGTGGACCCGAGCCAGCAGGCTTGGGAATGCCAAGATTGCGGACGGCTGTTCTTCGCAAAAGATGGGTCAAATATGACCGATGTGTTCAGGCCAGACGATGGCCAAGCAACGAAGGTTTTCGATAGATCAGGGTTTGCGGCGCGATCAAAACCGCAAAAACCTTAGCGCAGGATTCCGCCCCTATCCGCAACTGACCCCGAGTTTCGCCAAAATGAGGATCGTGTGGCCAAGATTGTCATCAACGCCTCCAGCCGGACCCTGTCTTCATTCCGGCTGGATCTGACGCATGAGCGTGCCCTTGGAGGTGGTCTGCTGAC
>NZ_JBTLNE010000088.1:0-10399 GCF_054457435.1 Halovulum sp. GXIMD14793
TCAGCGCGCTCAACGCCCTGAAGAAGTTCATCCAGAATTTCCTTTGAGATAGTCATTCATGCTTCCTTTCGGTGAAGCATGAACCGGATCAGTCATACACAAAAGACCGGACACTCTCTGGATACATGAAAAAGAACGCCCGAAAACGAAAGCCTCCTGCGCCCAAGGTGCCCGTGCTGACGAAAGCCAAGGTGCCGCCACCACGCAATCTGACGCCTGAGCTCTGCGATCGCTTGCGCCGGGACATGATGAAAGCCTGTCTGGCCGTAGCGGAAACGCATGGGCTGACAGTGGAAGGTGGTGAACTGAGTGACATTGATCTGCGCCACAGCTTTGAAATCAGCTTCCGCGTCGGCATTCCCCAAAAGGACGGGGCAATCTACTCACCCGACAAAGCCATGTTCGAAGTTCTCGCGCCCCATTTTGGCTTGGAACCCTCAGACCATGGCCGTACCTTCAGGTCGAAAGATGAGCTCTTCCGCATCGTTGCTATCAACCCCAACAGACCGAAATATCCCATCAGTGCCGAACGCATAGCGGATGGCCGAGGCTTCAAATTCCCCGCCGACAATGTTGCGATGTATTTGCAGCGTTCAGAATCATAAATATACACCATTTGTTCTGCCAAAAGCCCAAATATACAGCTTCGAGCCACTTGGGCCATCAGGGGAGAAGTCCGCCTTGTCGAACGCGCCTTCGGTCTCGGACCCGAAATGATCAACGAACTGATGTCGCTACACGGCAAAGAACTCGAAAAGATCGCAATTCAGCAGGGCTTCTGCAAAAATGAAAAACGCTGAGGGTCTCTCCGGCCAAAACAAATTTTTGCAACAGGGCCGTCTATGGTGCGAGCCGCTAAAGCGGCTGGCGAGATTTCTCTCCTGCTGGTTTTAACCATACAAGCCCATCATGCACCTGGGAGCGTCACTTCCATCACCTCAAAGTCCTGGGAGCAATCGTTGAATCCGGTATCAAGCCCTGGCGGTACGACAAATGCATCCCCTGCCTCAATCTGATGGGAGGGATGGCCATCCGCTGTGAGCGTTGCGCAGCCTTCGAGGACGAAGAAGAAGTTTATGTCGGCCTCATGTGTCAGTTTCGTCGGTGTACCCCCAACGAAACGTGCGACCTTGATCCCGGCGATGCCCTTTGTTCCTTTTGCGATGCCAGTGTCGCGGCAGGAAAACCCCGCCATTCGATAGGGTCGCCAGACGGCCTTGGAGATCTCGTGATGGACGAACTTTTGCCCTTGCCATTCGCGGTCGAGGTCGCCTTTACCATTTGGCAGGGTCATCTCGTGGTCGATGGTCGTGACATGCTCGGCCGGAACGCCAATCTCGATCACCTCGATATCCGGTGATGCGTGGCAGACCCGGTGGCGGATTTCAGGCGGCTGGGTAACGCAATCGCCCGCGGTCAGACGTAGCATGTTGCCCTGATCCTCGTAGAGCACGTCGACCCAGCCGCGATAGCAATAGATCAGCTGGAACCCGACCGTGTGGTAATGCACCATGTCCGGGACAGGGCCACCGTCGGGAATGCGGATATGGCTCGCGATGATCGAACCCCCAAGCCGCGATGGGATCAGATCGCGATAGTGCATCCCGGCCCGGCCGATGATCCAGGGCGCCTCGTCGCGCAGCCGGCGCACGGCAAATTCATGCTGTGTGGTGGGTTGTTCCAATTGCGGTGTCAGCGGGACAAAGCGTATCCGGGTGCCGTTCGGCGCGGTCAGCTCGGCGCCACCCTCGGAAAAGTGACCGGGATCGTCCGTAAGCACTTGCAGGGAAGGGGACGGGCCTCCTGCCGTCCGGTCCAGATGTAGCCGAAACCCGTGACCCGACAGGCTGGCATTCGACGGATCATCGGCCGGGAAGATAGAGTCCAGCCGCATCCCCAGTGTCTTGGTAAAGAAGCCCAGATCTTGGCTTAGGTCTGTAGTCGGCAACACGACTTCGATCTTGCTGTTTTCATCCGCCATTTGTTGCGCCTTTCACGTCTCTTGGTTCTGAATTGGATGTACCGTGCTCGGCCTACGCTTCCGCGAAGGTGCCGAATGTCTTGATCGCTCCGTCTAGCGCATTGCCATCTTCGTCCTGCAGTGCTGCCTGACGCAAGCGGGCGATCCAGTCTGCGGCGTCTTCACGACCCTTCAGCAGGTCTAGCGCGCCGATCACGCGGTCGAATTTCGACAGACCGCGTGCATGCGTGTCGGAATAGCCCTTGATCAGCCGACGGCAGCGCAGCAGTTCGATAGACAGCGCGCGGTCGGATTGGTTCAATGCGGTTCCAAGCCAGTGGTCGATATGGGCCATTTCGATGGCATGGCGATGGGTGCGGCGGCGGTAGGCCCGCAAGCCGCCCAGCAGGTAGAGCATGGCAAAGGGGATCATCCGGTCGCTGCGCATCCGGCGGCCTCGATTGAACAGGCGGTCGATGACCCACATGACGCCGGGGCGCGCTTCGGCCCAAGCACCGACACGGGCAGGGAAGAGGCCTACGATCTCTTCCGCGCGGGGGTGGAGAAATTCGGTTACTTGCATCACGCCACCTTCTGCCGTGCCCATCTCAGTTTCGATCCGTTGGCGGCGGGGGGCGCGGGTTTTCAGGTCTGCAACCTGGGTCACGTCGTCATAGGCCATAGAATTGGCGAGGTATTTGGCGGCTTCTCGCGTCAAAGCGCCGTTTGGGTCATCAGAGGCGATTTGTTCCAGCCGGTCCAGGTAGTCGCGCCCATAGCCGAGATCGATGAAATCCACCACCTTCTGCAACCCCACCCGTGCCATTTCCTGTGCGGCGGGGGGCAGGGTTTCGGTGCGGGAGACAAGCGTGTTCCAGTCCGCCAGCAGATCTTCAGGGCCCCGGAGGGTTGGGTGGATATCAGGCTCTAATACTGGCTTTTCAGTGTCTGTTTTGCCCATTGCGTGCTCAAAGGCGGCGGCAAAGGCGCGTAGGCTGGGTTCTACCCCTTTCCCGGCAGATCGGATCGCGTCCTCAAAGGCGGCTCGCGGGAAGGGCAGGGCATCAGAGGCCGCCAAAGCACCGAACAATGTGGCCGAGATGGCGGAGCTGTTTTCCACAGCCAGTGCTTCCATATCCAGCGCGATCAGCCGGTCAGACATAAGCCGCGCGGCTTCCATAACGTCATCTGGCTCGGCGATGCCGTCGCCGGGCACCATCTTTTCGCTGACGGCCAGCGCCCGGTGGGTTGAGGCAATCAGGGTGGTGCGGTCGGGCGTGACAAAGCCGCGCATGATGGCGCGGCCTGCCTCTATCAATTCGGCAGCAATCAGAACGTCCACGTCGCCGCCCGCAGGAGCAAGAGAGAAGATCGGCTGGCGGCCCGAGCTAGGCGCCATTTCGACATAGTAGATGGTTGCGCCCGTCCGTTGTGCCACCCCAGCCACGGACGTTGCCTGACAGGCGTAGCCCTGGGCGCGGGCCAAGCGTTCGACCCAGCCGGTCAGCACCCCACCACCTTGGCCGCCGACCGACATGATCGCTAGTTTGATGATGCTACCCAGCTTTTCGTCGGGCGCGCGAGGGGTGAGTTCGTCTTTCATCGCCCCACCTCGCCAAAGCACAGGCGCTTGGTGCGGCGGCGGTCTTGGAGCCCGCCGATAAAGCGTTTGCGCAGGCCCGCGCGCCACTGCTCAAAACGGCCCGGATTGTGGACCACATCGGCGCGGTAAAAGCTGGGGCAGAGCACGGCGGCATCTGCCACCTCGCCGCAATTGCCGCAGCCGACGCAGGTTTGGTCAATGCTGGCAATCGGATCATCCCGCAACGGGTCATCGAGCCGTTTCAGCGACAGGGACGGGCAGCCCGACAGGCGGATACAGGCGTGATCGCCGGTGCAGATGTCTTCATCGACGCCAAACCGGGGCGCTTCGACCCGGCGGCCGTCTTTGACGGCTTGTGCGCGGATCGGGCGTTCGCGGCGTTGTCGGTTCAGCATACATTCCGACGATGCCACGATCACTTTGGGACCCGGCGTATCGGTGGTCAGCGCCTCGCGGAAGACGTTGAGCATTTTGGGCACGTCATAGGTTCGATCCACTTGCCGCACCCATTTCACGTCGACGCCTTTGACCGCTGCGCTGATTGGGTTGTTTGTGTCTTTACTGGGGTTTTTGGCGCGACTGGACAGGATGTCTTGCCCCCCGTCGCGGCGGAATAGTAGTTGTCGACGATCACCGCCACGCCATCGGATTTGTTGAACACCATATTGCCGATAGAGCTGCTGAGCCCGTTATGCCAGACCCCCCCGTCGCCCAGGATTGAGATCGGGCGGCGTTCGCCCCCACCGTCAAAGGCCGCGTTAGAGGCCGGGCCAAGCCCATAGCCCATCGTCGCGCCACCCACCTCAAATGGGGGCAGGCTGGCAAAGAGGTGACAGCCAATATCTGCGCTGATCTGGTGTTCGCCTAACTCTTTCTGCGCCAGCTTCAGGGCTGCGAAAATGGGTCGTTCCGGGCAACCCGTACAGAACCCCGGCGGGCGGATAGGCACGGTTTTGGACAGGTCCGGGATCGCGGGCAATTCGCGATTCGGGGCGCGGACTTTGCTGGGCAACAGGTCAGGTGCTGCGGTTTCCAGAAAGGCGGTGACACCGTCCAGCACGACTTGCCCGGTATATTCGCCTGCCATTGGCAACATATCCTTGCCATGCAGCTTCGCGCTATGGCCCGCCTGATAGAGCATCGCACCGATGCTTTGGGCCAGAAAATCGGGCTGGCCTTCTTCGACCACCAGAAGGGCCTCTTTGCCTTCGGCAAATTGCATCAGTTCCGGTTGCACCAGCGGATAGGTGACGTTCAGCACGTAAAGCGGCACGTCGGTGTCACCATAAAGATCGGCCAGGCCCAACCGTTGGAGCGCGCGGATCACCGCGTTATACATGCCGCCTTGGACGATCAGCCCGATCTTGCCGCGATCAGGCCCGAAGAATTCATTCAGCTTGTGGTCAAGGATGAACTTTTCAGCCGCGGGCCAGCGGTTTTCGATTTTGTCCTGTTCGTGGATGAAAGACATTGGCGGTAGAACCACGCGGTTGAAGTCTTTCTGCGGGTTAGACAAAGCGTCGCGGACCGTCAGCGGCGGCGGCACGTTATCGGTGGTCTCAAAGCTGCCCGTCACATGGCAGGACCGGATCCGCACCATCAGCATCACGGGGGAGTTCGAGGCCTCCGATAGCGCAAAGCCGTCTTTTACCGCCTTAACGATCGAGGGCAAGTTGGGGCGCGGGTCCAGCAGCCAGAACTGCGATTTCATCGCAAAGGCGTGGCTGCGTTCTTGCATAATCGACGAGCCTTCGCCGTAGTCTTCGCCCACGATCACCAGCGCGCCGCCATTCACGCCTGACGATGACAGGTTGGCCAGCGCGTCAGAGGCAACATTGACCCCCACCGCGTCTTTGAACGTGACCGCGCCCCGGATCGGGTAGTGGACAGAGGCGGCAAGCATCGCAGCGGCAGCGGCCTCTGACGCCTTGGCCTCAAAGCGGACGCCAAGATCGCCCAGCAGGTTCTGGGCATCGGCCAGCACGTCCATTAAGTGAGAGATCGGCGCGCCCTGATAGCCGCCGACATAGCCGACGCCAGATTCCAGCAGCGCCTTGGTGATGGCAAGGATGCCTTCGCCGGTGAATGTGTCACCGGCGCCAAGGCGCAGATGCTCTACTTCCTTTTTGAACGAACGCTCGGCCATTGACGCGCTAGCCTTGAGGCACCAGAGCCAGGGCCCGGATGGGTGACCCTGTACCGTTCTCGATCTTCAGCGGAGCAGCCATCAGGATTGCCCCTTTGGGCGGAAGCTGATCGAGATTGGCGAGCGAAGCCAACCCGAAGCAATTGTCTCGGTGCAGGTAGTTATGCGCAGGGTAAGGCGGGCTCATCTTCCCCGCCATGCCCGCATCTGTCCCAATACATTGGCTGCCCCAACCGACGATCCCCTTGGAGAGAAGATAGTCGACACATTCGGTGGTGGGGCCTGGACTGTGCGACCCATCCTCCTGGGGGTCTGTGTCCATGTTTAGGAACAACTCTTCGTCGTGGGACCGCTTGTCCCAATCGGTGCGCATGACAACCCACTCGCCAGGGTTGATCTCACCGTGTTTGGCCTCCCACGCCTTCACATGCTCTGCGGTCAGCAGGAAATCCGGATCTTCCGCTGCTTCCTTGGAGCAATCGATGACATTGACTGGTGCGATGAGCCGCTGCACGTCGAGCGTGTCGGTGAAGCCGTCTGCGAAATCCTTGCCCGTGATCCAGTGATGTGGCGCATCAAAATGGGTGCCGGAATGTTCGCCTAGTTTTAGCCAATTCCAGGCGAAGAAAGGTCCGTCTGCGTCATATTCGCTGATCCGATGGATTTCGACCTTTGGCGTGTTTTTGGCGAAATCTTCCGGCAGTCGAAGGATCGGCGTGTCCGGTCCAAGTGAGGCGGTGCAATCCACCACCTTGATCTGACCCGACAGCAGCATCGCGCCGAAATTGGCAAGCACATCATCGGAAGACATCGACGTTCCTTTCGTGGTTGAGACCGGTTCTGCGCTGCCAGCATAGCGGCGGCGGCGGCGGGCGAGCACCTCGCCGGTGATGTCGAAAAAGGTATCTATGGTTTCTTCTCTAGTCACGTTTCCCGGTGACAGGCGCACCAACGGTCCGCGAAAGTCAACAGAATACCCTTCGACCCCCAACGCACCGACGACTGCCGCAGCCTCGGTTTTGTCGGGAAAGCGCAACATGACCGACCCGCCCCTTTGGTCCGCACCGCGTGGGGAATGCAGAGGCAGATCAAGCGCATCGGCACGCGCTATGATCTGGTCCACAAGTCGGCGGTTCCAAGCGACGAGTTCCGCGTGATCCTGCTCCGCGTGCCACTTGAGTGCCGGCAGGGACGCCAGTGCTGGGACCACGCCTGGCGTGCCACCGTCGAACCGACGGATATCAGGCGCATATTCGAATTTGTCCAAATCCCAGGAAAACGGGTTGTTCTGTGAGAACCAACCGCGCCCCTCCGGTTGAAGATCCGGAATGCGGTCCTTGTCGATGTAAAGAATACCTGCGCCCGGCGTCCCACACATCCATTTGAGACTGGTGGACAGCACGAAATCAACGCGAGGGTTCATTGCGTCAAAAGGGATTAGACCTGCGGCCTGCGTAATGTCTGCACCGATCATGCTTCCCATTTCGCGCCCATGGGCAACGAGAGGGGCAAGATTGACACGCGCCGAAGCTGTAGACGTGACCCAAGTCAGCAGGGCGAGTCCAACGTCACGACCCCAATGGGCCATGAAGTCTTCGGCCTCGACCCAGGACTTGCCCTCGCTCATCGGCACGGTGTCCAGCGTGAACCCCATCTTGGGGGCCAGCCCAGCCAGCAGGAAATGGATCGAAGGGAAACAATCCGCCGACACCAGCACACGCTTCCCCTTCAGCTGGCCTTCGGGCAACGCACGCATCAGCTTGTGCATCCCGTCGGTCACGCTTTCGCATGTTGTCGCCGAACCTTTGGGGACATTGATGATGCGGCGCCAGAAGTCGATGAAGTCTTGCCGCTTAAGGAGCATGTAACCCCACTGCTTGTCATTCGGAGCCGCCCAGACTTCAGCGTATTCAGCCATGGCCTGGGACAGTTCGTCTTCCTTGCCGGGATACATGCCGATGGAATGGTATAGAAAATAGCCAGCGTTCTTTGAATTCAAAAGCATCTTGGGTTTCCGCAGTTTAGTGTTCATAGGCGCGTTGTGCGCGTTTTTCGAGCCAGCCTGTTAGCCTGACAAGCGGCAAAAGGATGATGATATAGAGGATCGCCGCGCCTATTAATGGCGTGGGGTTCGCAAAGAGCGCCTGCGCGTCAGTTGCCTGTTTGAGCAGATCAGACATCGCCACCACCGAAGCGAGCGCGGTATCTTTGATGACGGAAACACAGTTCGAGGCATGAGGGGGAATCACGATCCGGATTGCCTGTGGGATGATGACCTTGCGCATGGTCGTCCAAAACCCGAGGCCTAGGGCCGCGGCAGCCTCAAACTGCCCTTTCGGAATAGCCTGCAGGCCCGCGCGCATAACTTCGGCGGTGAACGCCGCCAGAACCATTGTTAGAGCTGCAGCAGCGGCTGAGAACGAGTTCAGCGTTACCCCCGCGAAGGGCAAGGCATAATATATCAGGATCAACAGCACGAGGACCGGTATGGCCCGAACGAGATCAATGTAGGCAATGGCCAGAAAACGAAATGGCTTCGGGGCATAAAGCCGCATCATCGCCAGGAGCAGGCCCAATATTGAACCGAACACGATCGCAGTAATGCCAAGAAGAAAGGTATTGCCGAGCCCCCTGATCAGCATTGGAAAGGCGCGCCTCAGCACGTCGATATTGAAGAAGATGTCAAGCGCGTCCATTACCTTGTCCGGCTAAAAAAAATTACTCGGGCACACATGAGATGCACACCCGAGCCTTATGGGAATTAGTCACTCTGTTGCTGAGGTCGGAATCGGGAGCGGCGTCACGGTCAGACTTCCCTCAGCAGGAGGCGCACCCAGCCAACGCTCGTAGAGCTTGGCCATGGTTCCGTCTGATTTCATTTCCCCGATAATGGTATTCACCTCTTCCAGCAGCGGTGAAGCCTTAGGCATCATCATCGCAAATCGTTCACCTGTGACGATTTCGTGTGAAACCGTCAGGCCCTCGCCCTGGGTGAACGCATATCTCAGCCCGACAACATCGTTGACAACTGCGTCAACCCGGCCAGCGCGCAGATCAGTGAGCATGTTGACGACCGTGTCATAACTCTTGAGATCCTCATAGCCGATTTCATCGGCGCGTTCCTGCATCCAAGCTTCACCAAATGACGTTGCGATTGCACCCACTCTCTTGCCTGCAAGATCTTCGAGACCGTCGACCTCCTCTCCATTTCGCACGCCGATGCCCAAAGCGCCCTCGACATAAGGCTGTGTGAACGACTGGCTTTCGAGGCGTTCATCCGTGATTGTGAGCGACGAGATCACCATATCCACGCGACCAGACGCGGTCGCCACGAACAAGGCGCGGAAATCATAGCCCTCGATTTCGGCCTCGCGGCCCATGCGGCTGGCGATCTCTTTGACGATATCAACCTCAAAGCCCTCGAAACTGCCGTCCTCCATCTTGTTTTGCCAAGGTGGATTGGTCGGGTAAGCACCGACGCGCAGCGGCTCATCCGCGTATGCGACGGTTACCCCAAAGGCAAACGCAAGACCTGTGACGGCAGTTAAGATACTTCGGCGTTGAAACAACATGATTTTCTCCCTAGTTCATTGCCACTCGCTCAAAGAAACAGTTAGCTTTCTTGAGCTTCAGAAGCGCACCAATGGATGAAGTAGATCGTAGTCACCACACCATGTGCGAATGTCTGAGACCTTCGAATAAAGTATACAGTTCGTCAAATGAAATCTTTAAAAATGAAGATTTTCTTGTCACAGAGTCGCGCTTTTGGCCTGAACAATATACACTTTTACGCTGTTTGTGGAAACTTAGGTTTCGGATTTAAGGGAGTTATAACGATGGCGAAATCGAGCTACCGCCAGCAGATCTACGAAGACTATCGCGGCCGTATCCAACGCGGAAAGATCGCGGCGGATGTCCGGCTGGTCGACAAAAACATCGCAACTGAGCTTGGGGTTTCCCGCATGCCGGTTCGTGAAGCGCTGATGCAACTGGCCCATGAAGGTTACCTTGAGGGAACGTCCCGTGGGTTCATTCTGCCCAAGCTTTCGGATCGTCAGGTGTTGGAGATTTTTGAATTGAGAAGGCTGTTGGAACCTTATGCCGCAGGCCTAGCGACACAAAATCTAGACGAACAGGGCATTACCTCCCTCCGCAACTCGGTGTCCGATGCAAAGCATGCAGTTGAAACAGATGACATCAATCTGTTGTTTAAAGCAATTGAACTATTTCGCAACACATGGCTAAGCGGTGTATCAAATTCCGAGTTAGAAAACACCATCCAACGATATCATGCCCAGATTCGTACCGTTCGCGTCGCAACTATGAGAAATATGGAGTTTCGAAGCGTGCTAGTGAACGGACACTCAGGACTCTGCGAAGCATTTTCCCGAAGGGATGTAATGGCGGCGATGAACCTAATGCAGAGCTTTGTCGAGCAAGGCAGGGAAAGCTACCTGAAGAGCAAATCCGTCGGTGCCGGATAAATTCCAAGCCTTAGTTCTCTTCAATTGAACCCTGGTCGCAACAGCCTTCGTTAATCTGTAGTGGTTCAGATGTGATCTGACAGTTGGCCGTTTTTCTGGCGGCGTCTGTCAGGTGAAGTTCAGTTCACGGACTTTTCCTGCCAGATTTCTTTCCCGTCCACTGCCCGGCAGGCGATTGCAAAGCAATCTGCCGAGAGGGGATCATA
>NZ_JBTLNE010000089.1:0-10223 GCF_054457435.1 Halovulum sp. GXIMD14793
ATGCGGATGCGCCGCTGGGCGGACGCGGGCGTGTTGGACCGGCTGTTTGATGCGCTGCAAGAGCATCACATGATCCGCGTATCTGTCGATTGCCTGGGCCTCGACAGCACCAGCGTCAAAGTGCATCCTCCCTCTCAGTGATTGCTTTGCAATCACCTGCCGGGCAACGGACGGTAGCCGCGCGGCTGTCCTGTGCGGTGGCCGCCGCATGCAGGCTGGCGGTTTGGATGCGTCTTTGTTCTGTTTTGGATTTAGAACATATGACCGTCTTCGTCCGCCTTTTGGCCCGGATACATAAAATACCAGAATTTGGCGAACGTGTTGGTCATGAGGGAATGCGTAGCAAACCGATTGCGGCCTGTCACCGGATTTTTTCAGATTTTGCAGGTAGGGGCGTCTAAGCACCTATCCGGCGCCGTTGCGCTAAAACTCTCCATCGCAATCACGGTTAAAGTCGCTTGCAAGAATAAAACCAGTCTACTGGCGACCTCTGCCGCCACCTTCGCCCCTGTCATCCGTTGCAAGGGTTGGCGTATGCGCAGTTAAAAGGCATACTTTGCAATTCCAATAAAGATACTTTCCCGAAAGTCACCAGCCATGGATGTTATCAAGTTTTACAGGACCAGGGACGACTACGGTTGCTTCTCCAACTTTTCAGCCCACCCGATTGAACTGGACGGGAAAATCTGGCCAACGTCAGAGCACTACTTCCAAGCTATGAAATTCGAAGGACATCCCGATATGGAGGAGATCCGGCTTACGGGCTCTCCCATGAAAGCTGCAAAAATGGGACGAGACCGCAGCCGCCCGATGCGCGCGGATTGGGATAAGGTAAAAGATGATGTCATGCGCAAAGTGCTAAAGGCCAAGTTCGAACAGAACCTGGACGCAAAGGAAATTCTACTGGGAACCGGTCAGGCCCAGATCATTGAGCACACAAAGAATGACAGCTATTGGGCCGATGGCGGGGATGGCGGCGGAGCCAACATGCTGGGCGTTCTGCTGATGGAGCTGCGATCCTCAATGCAAAGCGGGTCATAGACCAAAGCCCCATAGTCTTCATTTTGACTATGTTTACAAGACGCTACGGACTTTACCAGCGTCTGAAGGGCAGTGATGCCGCCTGCCGCGCCTAGTGAAGCCATCAAACTAAGCTGCTGCATGATCCGGGCGCTTTCAGATATCGAAAGACAGCGCGTTTTCGATCACCTGAAGGTTGCCGTTGCGGTCGCTGATCACGAGGTCAAAGCGGATATCGGTGGTCGGTGGGTAGCCGTTCTCGGCCAGCCAGATTTCCGCTGCAGCCCCCAGTCGGGCCACCTGATGCTGGCTCAGGGCGTGGGCAGCGGCGTGCAGGCTGCGGGCGGCTTTGACTTCGGCAAAGACCAGGGTGCCTGTCAGTTGGATGATAAGGTCGATTTCCCCCGCTTCTGTTTTGGCGCGGCGGGCCAGGCAGGTGCCGCCTTGCGCTTCGTAATGGCGGGCGGCTGCATCCTCGGAGGTCAGGCCGTGCAGGTGGTTGGTTTGACCTTGCCGCCGCTTATCCGTCATTCGCGCGACAGTTCCAGCGCGCGGGCATAGGCCTGTTTGCGGGGCACGCCAAGTTCATCGGCGACCTCCTGCGCGGCATCCCTGACAGAGCCTGCCTGCAGGGCGGAGCGCAGCGCGGTGTCGATGTCGCGGGCATCTGCCTCGCGCGCTACGGGTGGGCCAATCACGATGACAATCTCGCCCTTTGGCGGGGTTTCGTAGGCTTCGGCTAAGTCTGAGATCGGGCCACGCCGGACCTCTTCGAATTTCTTGGTCAGTTCGCGGCAAATGGCGGCGGGGCGGTCGCCTAGCACCTCGGCCATATCGCGCAGTGCGGCTGCCAGCCGTTTGGGGCTTTCGTAGAGCACCAGCGAGGCGGGAACAGCTGCGAATTCGCGCAGGAAGCTTTTGCGGGCGGCTGATTTCGGCGGGGCGAAGCCTGCGAAAAGGAACCGGTCCGTCGGCAGGCCCGCAACGGCTAGTGCCGCCAGAACCGCCGATGCACCGGGCGCGGTCGACACCATGTGACCCTCTGCAATTGCCGCCTCAGCCAGCCGGTAACCTGGGTCTGCGATCAGCGGCGTGCCCGCATCTGAGACATAGGCAATCGTTTTGCCGTCCGCCAAGGACTGCAGCAGCCGGGGGCGGACTTGCGGGCCGTTATGGTCATGATAGGCGATCAGCGGGCGACCGGCGACCGGCACGCCATGCAGTTCCAGCAGGCGGCGGGCGTTACGGGTATCTTCGGCGGCCAGAATATCGGCCCGGCGCAGCACCTCTAATGCACGCAAGGTGATATCATCTGCGGTGCCAATCGGCGTCGCCACAAGATAAAGGCCGGGTTTCATGTCCATAAAGCATCACCTTGCGCAGGCGGCGGGTGGATCGTTTACTTGGCCGCGCTTGGCACGTAATGTGCGACAAAACCGGGTGGTGCAGCAAGGGACCGTCCGGATCGGTGACACACTGCTACGAACACTGGCATGAACAAGGTAAATCCATGGCGTTTTCCCGGCTCTTCCGTCCTCTTCTGGCCCTTGTGGTCCTGACCGGCCTGACGGCTTGTGACATGCCGCAGGGCGGCGGCAATTCTACGGCCGTCGATCCAGGCAAACCTGTAACGGTCGCCCTGTTGGTGCCCATGGGCTCAACAGATGCAGAGCGTAACGCCCTTGGCAAAAGCCTGGTGAACGCAGCAAAAATGGCCCAAACTGACCTGCAGGGCGTGACGATCGACCTGAAGGTCTATGAGACCGCCGGAGAGTTGACGACCGCTGGTGCCGCCGCAACCAAGGCTGTAGCCGATGGGGCCGATATCATTTTGGGCCCGCTTTTTGCGGATGCCACAACAGCAGTGGCCCCGGTGGCAGCGAATGCCAAATTGCAGGTTCTGAGCTTTTCCAACAACGCCACCGTTGCGGGCAACAATGTCTGGCTGCTGGGACCGACCTTTGACAATACCGCGTCCCGTGTCGCCGGGTTTGCCGCCGGTCGCGGCCTGACCGCGATGGGGATCGTGCATCCGCAAGGGATCGAGGGGGAACAGGCCCGTGACGCGATCCGTAATGCCGCCAATGCAAGGGGTGTTCGGATTGTGGGCGAAGGGGCCTATCCGCTGTCGGTACAGGGGATTTCCAACACCGCAGGCGGCATCGCCAAACAGATGCGCGGGGCGGGGGCGAATGTCATCGTCTTTACCGATGGGCCCACGGGCGGGCTGCCTTTCATCACCGAAACCCTGCGCGGCATGGGTGTGCGGGCCAATGCGACTCAGTTTGCAGGCATTCAGCGCTGGGATGTCAGCCCCGAGGCTCTGGCACAGCCGGGCATTCAGGGCGGCTGGTATGCGGCCCCTGATCTGGTGCTGACCCAGCGTTTCAACAACCGTTATGAAGCCGCCTATGGCGCGAAGCCTCATCCGCTGGCCCCGCTGGCGTATGACGGTCTTGCGGCCATCGGGGCATTGGTTGCCGAGGCGCAGGCAGAAAAGCGGCGGGATGCCTTCGCCCCCGTGCGCCTGACCGACCCCAAGGGCTTTGCCGGAGTGAACGGCATCTTCCGTTTCACCAATGGCGGCGGCAACCAACGCGCGTTGGCCGTATTTGAGGTGCGCGATGGCGAAGCCCGGGTGATCGATCCAGCCCCCCGCACATTCCCCGGCAACGGTGCCTAAGGCAGCCGCCACGGACCGGCCCGATCTTGGCCTGACCGGCGATCAGCTGCTTGACACAGCCGCCTTCGCCGCCAGCATTGCGCAGCGGGCTGAAACGGTTGCCGATCCGGCGGCCCTGCGCCCGTTTCTGGTCAAGGGGCTTAAAGAGGCAAATGACGCGGGCCGCGCCGCGATTGCTGCGGCCCTGTCCAAGACCCCTTATGCGACGCAGGATGCGATCCGTGCCTATTCCGACCTGACCGACCGGATCGTCACCCTGACCCTTGATCTGGCGATCCGCTATTTTCACCCCAACCCCAATCCAACGGCGGGAGAGCAAATCTGCCTGCTGGCGGTCGGGGGGTATGGCCGGGCCGAAATGGCCCCGTTCTCAGACGTCGATCTGCTGTTTCTGACGCCCTATAAACAGACCGCCTGGGGCGAAAGCGTGATCGAGACCACGCTTTATATCCTATGGGACCTGTCGCTGAAGATCGGCCACGCCGTGCGCACTGTCGATGACTGCATCCGTCTGGGCAAGGACGATATCACCATTCGCACGGCCCTTCTGGAACACCGGTATCTGACCGGGGCAAAGGAGATGGCCGAGCAGTTGAACAAACGGCTGTGGAAAGAGCTGTTTGACAAAACCGGCCCGCAATTTGTCGAGGCCAAGCTGGACGAGCGCGCGGCGCGGCACAACCGTCATGGCGGCTCCCGCTACGTTCTGGAACCGAACGTCAAGGAAGGCAAAGGCGGCTTGCGCGACCTGCAGACGCTGTTCTGGATCGCCAAATACCTGAACCATGCCACAACGCCCGAGGATCTGGTCGAGCGCGGCGTTTTCACGCCCGAGGAAATGGCTGTGTTCCGCGAAGCCGAGGCCTTTCTCTGGTCGGTGCGCGTGCATCTGCATCTATATGCGGGCCGGGCGAACGAACAACTGACCTTCGATGCGCAGGTTCATCTGGCCAAAACGCTGGGCTTTCGCGACAGTTCCGGCCAGCGCGGCGTCGAACGGTTCATGCAGACCTGGTTCACCTATGCGCGGCAGGTGGGGGAACTGACCCGCATCTTCCTGGTCGCGCTGGAAAGCGAACACGTCAAGAAGCCGCCCATGCTGACCCGGGCCATCCGTGCGGCCTTTGCGTTTGCCTCGGACAAACCGGCAGAGGGTTATTTCCTGAACAATGGCCGGCTGGATATGGACGACCCGGAGGCGTTCGAAAAAGACCCGATCAATATTCTGCGCCTGTTTCAGGTCGGCCTGAGCACCGGCGTTCTGATCCATCCCAATGTGATGCGACGTCTCACCAATTCACTGCATCTGATTGATGCCAAGCTTCGCAAGGATGCGGAGGCGAACCGCGTCTTTCTTGATATCCTGATCGACTCGGACGATCCGATCCGCGGTTTGCGGCGCATGAACGAAATGGGCGCGCTGGGTGCGTTTATTCCTGAATTCGGCCATATCGTCGCGATGATGCAATTCAATATGTATCATCACTACACGGTGGACGAGCATACGATCCGTTGCCTTGATCATCTGGTACAGATCGAGGCGGGCGCGCTTGCCGACGAGCTGCCCCTGGCGACTGAAATCATGGCCAAGGGCGTCAATCGGCGGGTTCTGTATCTGGCATTGTTCCTGCATGATATCGGCAAGGGTCGGGAGGAAGATCATTCCGACGTGGGCGCGCGTATTGCGGCGCGAGTTTGCAAACGCATGGGCATCCCCTCGGACGAGACCGAGACGATTGTCTGGCTGGTGCAAAACCATCTGCAAATGTCCGATTTCGCCCAGCGGCGCGACCTTGCTGATGCGCGGACCATCTCGGATTTTGCACAGATCGTGCAAAGCCCGGCGCGACTGAGATTGCTTTGCGTGCTGACCGTCTGCGACATTCGGGGGGTCGGCCCGGGGGTCTGGAACAACTGGAAGGCCATGCTGCTGCGCGAGCTTTATGCGCGGACCTATGATCATCTGACCAGCGGTGATGAGCGCAGTTCGCGCCCTGAAAGGATCGACGCCGCCAAACAGGAATTTGCAGAAGCGCTGTCAGGCTGGTCCGAAGCGGCGATCGAGGCGGAAACCAGACGGCATTACGATTCCTTCTGGCTGGGCATGAGTATCGAAGCCCAGGTGCTGTTCACCGAGTTGCTGGCCCAAAAGCCCGACGTGACCCCGGCCATCGACATCGCGCAGGATCCGGCGCGCGACGCAACCCGGGCCTGTTTTTCCATGGCCGATCACCCGGGCGTCTTTTCCCGGCTGGCCGGAGCGCTGTCGCTGGCCGGGGCCGATGTGGTGGACGCGCGCACCTACACGACATCGGACGGATATGTGACGGCCATCTTCTGGCTGCAGGACCGGGAGGGTCGTCCATTTGCCTCCCAACAGATGGCACGGCTGCGCAAAAGCGTTGCCCGAACATTGTCGGGTGAGGTGATCGCACAGGAAGAGTTCCGGACCAAAGACAAGATCAAGAAACGCGAAAAGGACTTCATCGTGCCGACCGAGATCACCATTGACAATGACGGGTCCGAGATCTGCTCTATCATCGAGGTCGACACCCGCGATCGCCCGGGACTTTTGTATGACCTGTCGCGCACCCTGACCGATTGCGGTATCTCGATCAGCTCTGCGCTGGTCACTACCTATGGTGAGCAGGCGGTGGACAGTTTCTATGTCAAAGACCTGTTCGGCCATAAACTGCATTCCAAATCCAAGCAGGAGCGTGTTGTGAACCGCCTGCGCGAGGCCATTCGGCAGGGCGCGGAAAGGGCAGCTGCGTGAGCCGCCGCATTCGCCTGCTGCCAGCGTTTCTGACGGTTGGGGTCTGGACGCTGGTCAGCCGTCTTCTGGGCTTTGCCCGGGATGTGCTGTTCGCGGCCTTTCTGGGGTCCAGCGCGGCGGGGGAGGCGTTCTTTGCCGCCTTCACCCTGCCCAATATGTTTCGCCGTCTGTTTGCCGAAGGGGCCTTTAACATGGCCTTTGTGCCGATGTTCTCGCGCCGGTTGGAACGCGGCGAGGACGCCGAAGGTTTTGCCCAGGAAGCCTTTGCCGGGCTGGCGACGGTTCTGATCGGGCTGACATTGCTGGCGCAACTGACGATGCCCTGGCTGGTGCTGATGCTGGCCTCGGGCTTTGCCGGGGATGAAAGGTTTGATCTGGCAACCGCGTTCGGCCGGATCACCTTTCCTTACATTATCTTCATATCGCTGGCCGCATTGTGCAGCGGGGTTCTGAATGCAACCGGCCGGTTTGCCGCGGCGGCGGCCGCGCCGGTTCTTTTGAACATCATTCTGGTTTCGGTCATGGCTTTGGGCCATTTTATCGGGGCCGATATCGTGCGTCTGATCGTATGGACGGTGCCGTTTGCCGGTATGGCGCAGCTTGCGATGGTCTGGGTTGCGGCGCGGCAGGCCGGTATCCGCCTGACCCCGCGCTGGCCCAGCCTGTCACCGGATATGAAACGGCTGGCTATCATCGCGGCCCCTGCGGCACTTGCGGGCGGCGTGGTGCAGATCAATCTGATCGTCGGGCGGCAGGTGGCCTCGCAGTTCGAGCATGCCTATGCGTGGCTGTTCTATGCGGACCGGCTGTATCAGTTGCCGCTGGGCCTTGTCGGGGTTGCCATTGGTGTGGTGCTGCTGCCTGATCTGTCGCGGCGTCTGGGTGCCGGTGATCGCGAGGGCGGTATTTCCGCGCTGAACCGCGCGACAGAGTTTGCCATGGTCCTGACCTTGCCTGCGGCTATCGCGCTGATGGTTGTGCCGCTGCCTTTGGTTTCGGTCCTGTTCCAGCGCGGTGATTTCAATGCGGCCGATACGGCCGCGACGGCGCTTGCCGTTGCGGTCTATGGCGCGGGCCTGCCTGCCTTTGTGCTGCAAAAGGTGCTGTCCCCGGTGTTCTTTGCGCGTGAGGATACACGCACCCCGTTTCGCTATGCCGTGGTGTCGATGCTGGTAAATGCCGCTGTCGCCATTGGCCTCGCCCCGGTTCTCGGCTTCTGGGCCGCGGCCCTTGGTACCACTCTGGCGGGATGGGCCAATGCGGCCCTGCTATGGCGCGGCGCAACCCGGATTGACGGAGCATTGCAAATTGACACCCGCCTGCGCCGCGCGCTGCCCCGACAGGTTGCAGCCGCACTGATCATGGGGGCGGCTGCATTCGGGCTGAGTTGGCTAATGTCGGATTGGCTGGCAGCACCAACGCTGCGCTACCTTGCATTGGCGCTGCTGGTTGCGGCCTCTGCCGCGATCTATGGGATTTGCGTTGTAGCCCTTGGCGGTATGCGACTGGCAGACCTTAAATCCGCATTGCGGCGCAGCGCTCAGGGGTAGGGTGGGTTTAAACCCACCCTACAGGGTTAGCGCTGCCGCAGACGCTGCACGAGGTGCCGCAGGTGCCCGGGAAATGTCGCCCAGCCCACCAGGCCGCCTGCAGCGAAGGCGGCCATTGTCGGCGCAATCTGTTGTGCAAGGCCAAGGGTCGGGTTTCCGGTTGCCTTGGAGACGCCAAAAAACGCCAGTTGCAGCACCGTCAGCACAATAAGCAAGCGAAACGCCTTGATCGGATGCTGACCCACGGCCCGTGCCTGCAACCATAGCAGCAAGGTCATCATGCCCATCAGACCGTAAAATATCTCTGACGCCCCGATCAGCCAGCCCCCATTTGCCACAAGCCCAAAGACCAACGCTCCGACCGCCGAGGACACCGCCATGCCCAGCATCACAGCCCAGGCCGGATAGACCCGTGCAACGAAATTGCCGATTGCCAGCAGCAGCACGACCCCAAACACGGCATGCATCAGGCTGAAATGCAGGAATGAATATCCGAAAAAGCGCAGCAGATCGCTTGTGAACCAATCGCCGCTCATCCGCATATGCTCAAACACCCGATCATTGAACCCGTAGTCGTTGATCGCCGTGTTGCGCCAGCCGACCCCGGCCTGCCCGCCGATTATCCCCCGCGCACCAGCCTGAAACACCACCTCAAGCCCGCCGATCACAGCCGCAGGGACCCAGACCACCGGCGGGACCGGATTGACCGGCAAGGCATTCGGATCGACCTCATTGGGTGGGGGTATCTTGCGTGCCATCCTGTGCGCTCCTGTCGTTCGGGCGGTTGACCGGGGCGGCATGCCCGCGATATTGAGCGGAACCTTTACCCGACCAACCGGACCTTGACCATGACCGACACTCATCCCCCGCGCGTCTTTTCCGGGGTACAGCCCACCGGCAATCTGCAACTGGGCAATTACCTTGGCGCCGTGAAACGGTTTGTCGACATGCAGAACAGTGGCACGGAAACCATTTACTGTATCGTCGACATGCATGCGATCACGGTCACCTGGCCCGGCGCAGTCGAGTTGAAGCGCGCCACACATGAGCTGGCCGCCGCCTATATCGCCTGTGGCCTGGATCCGGAAAAGTCGATCCTGTTCAATCAATCGCAGGTGTCTGCCCATGCGGAACTTGCCTGGATCTTCAATTGTGTCGGACGACTTGGCTGGGCGAACCGGATGACACAGTTCAAGGACAAGGCGGGAAAAAACGCCGAGAAGGCGTCGATCGGGCTTTATACCTATCCCGCGTTGATGGCTGCGGATATTCTTGCCTATCACGCGACTGCCGTGCCCGTTGGAGATGATCAAAAGCAGCATGTCGAGTTTACCCGCGACATCGCGATGAAGTTCAACAATGATTTCGGGGTGCCGGATTTCTTTCCATTGCCCGAACCGATCATTGAAGGCCCGGCGACGCGGGTTATGTCGTTGCGTGACGGGTCCAAGAAGATGTCGAAATCCGATCCGTCTGACCTGAGCCGGATCAACCTGACCGACGATGCCGACACCATCGCCAAAAAGTTCCGCAAGGCCAAAACCGACCCGGAACCGCTGCCATCCGACCTTGACGGGCTGGACGGGCGACCGGAGGCGGCCAATCTTGTGAACATCTTTGCCGCCCTGGCCGAGACCAGCCCGGAGCAGGTAATCCGCGATCATGGCGGGCAGGAGTTTTCGGCCTTCAAACCCGCGCTGGCCGATCTGGCGGTCGCCAAACTGGGACCGATATCGGATCGCATGTCGGAACTGATGGCCGATCCGGGCGAGATTGAGCGCATTCTGGGCGATGGGGCGGAGCGCGCTGCGGCTATTGCCGATCCTATTCTGGAGCGGACCTACGATATCCTTGGGTTCGTGCGCCGCTGTTAAGGTCTGGTCAGAAAACAAAGCTGCCGCTCTGAAAAGGGCGGCAGCTTACAGCAGCTTGCACGAGGCGGCGTCTGCATTTAGGGGTTCCCAAATCATCTCCTGTTTGATTCAAGATCAAAAACGGGAGGCGATCTTGAGCAGACGGACTTTAACAGACAGGCAGTCACTGCCCGGCAGGCGATTGCGCAGCAATCTGCCGATAGGGGGCGATCATTGAACCTTTGGTCCCGGGCAAGCAGGGTGACCGGGGCCGCACTGGCGCAGACAATCGGTTGTTCCTCGACGCGATCCTTTGGCTGGCGAGAGGGGCATCGCCCTGG
>NZ_JBTLNE010000090.1:0-8837 GCF_054457435.1 Halovulum sp. GXIMD14793
TCCCGGAAAGCCTCGGATCAATCCGATCTCACCGCGCCAGCTGCACCGGGCATTTAGCGCAGCCAAGCACGTGGCCGGTATCAAGACGCCGAGGAGCGCGTTGCACACGCTGCGCCATATACGCGTAACTTTGAAGACAGCACGCACATGGCCAGTGCGCTACGAGATGCAGGCTTAACCGTTACTTTTAAGAAGCATTTCTTTGGATGCGCGACGAGTGTCGCGGGGCGAAAACCATCTGACACTCGTACGGGTTAATGGCTGCTGAAGCATCCGGCCTTAGCGGCAAGGGTTGAACGGTGCAGCCTCTGAGAAGAATCGTAAATTCATTTTGAACTTGATGCAGCCGTCGGCAGACCAATCCTTATGGATTGGCGATGTGTCGATGGGCGCTTTTACTAAAAACGTCCAAGCATGTTGCCAGCAAACCCTGCTATTGCGAGGTCCCCAACTGGCATCCGGCCTTTGTGCCGGGTGTCCTTTTTATATTCAGGTGACATTCCGGGTTTGGTCCCCGCGCTGCTGGAAAGCGTCGGGTACGCCTTCCGGCAGCGGCGCGCCT
Source organism: Halovulum sp. GXIMD14793 (assembly GCF_054457435.1). Lineage (NCBI taxonomy): Bacteria > Pseudomonadati > Pseudomonadota > Alphaproteobacteria > Rhodobacterales > Paracoccaceae > Halovulum > Halovulum sp. GXIMD14793. The sequence goes on from NZ_JBTLNE010000090.1 coordinate 563, forward strand.
AACGGGGTAGCGCGCCTGTTCCGCCCATGGGGGAGGCGGAGGTGAAAACGGCACCAGATTGGTGATGATGTCGTCCACAAGCCATTCGTCGCGCCGTGGGCAGGGTGGGTTCAATGAGACCAGCGATTTTTTGAACCGGATCACGTGACCGCACGACTGAAGCTTATGAAACCCGCTTTGGAGGATGTCATGAAACGCTTTGCTGTTAGTGCTTTGGTAGCTCTTGGCTTATGTTCAACGGCTGCTGTGGCTGCGCCGAACCTTGTGCCTGGAGTGAATGTCAAAACCGGCGTTGTCTCGGTCAGCAATACCGGTGCTGCGACTGCGGCCCCTTCGCTGGTGACGGTTAAGTGCACCGCGCAAGGGGGATCCTGCCCGGACCCCACTGCGGCGCAGGCTGCCCCTTATACATTTCCGGGCTTTCCGAATGTTGCAGGCATAAAGGTGCCAAAGCTGATCGCGGGTGGAAACTTCAACCACAAGATCAGCTTCTTCAGCAGCCTGACCTTCACCCCCGGGGGTTACTATTTCACGGTATGTGTAGATGCGGCCAAAACCGTTGAGGAAAGCAAAGAGGGCGACAATTGCCGCCGTTTCCGCAAGGTGGTTCGCCGGTCGCTGACACCGCCGGGGATCGGTGTGTCGGTCAAGCGCAATTGATACAGCATAAGGTGGCGATACGCAGATGTATGCGGATCGCCACACATTCAGCACGAAATTCCCCTGGCAATGGGCCTTTACGGCGTAGCATGATACAGAGTGAAAAACCGGTTTGTGGGGTTCTCCGTTGTCAGCTTTGCGGATGCGTAATGTCCTTGCAGCACTTGCCTTTGTGTGGGCGGGCGCGGCTATTGCTGAGCCTGTTGTCACAGGGACAGGTGGTGCAGGTGATCCAATCGTTATCGTGCTGGATGGCCCCGTCGGGGGCCAGCTTGCGGTTGAGGTGGATGGGGCGGATATGACTGACCTGATCCGGCGCAACGGCAATACGCTGACGATCCAGCCCGTTCCGCCCCTGCCGGGCGGGCCGCATGAGGTGATCCTTTATGCCGTCAACGGTGCCAGCTTTGACGTTGTGGTCGAGTGGCAGATCGAAGGCGGTCGCGCGCCCTTGATCGACAGCGCATCCGTGAATGCAACACATGAGGTGGGCGGGACAACCGGCAGTGCGGGGCCTGAGGCTTTTGCGGAAAGCTCGGGCGATCTGGAAATCATCATGCTGGACCAGCGTCTGAAGGCTGGTGCGCAATATATGGCGACCACGATCAAAGCCAATGAATATGGCGAGCGCCCGATCAATCTGGGGGAATACTATCTGGAGTTTACCCAGCCGACGGACTCCATGGATATCACCGCGCGTCTGGGCCATCAGGCGGTCAGCTATGATCGGCTGGTTGTCTCAAACCTTTACAAGCGCGGCACTGGCTTGCGGTTTGACCGACTGGACCAACGCTTTGCGCTGGGCTTTTTCGGCACGCAATCCGCGGATGGTCTGGGTATCGACAATTTTACCGGGATTGGCGACAGGGATGATCGCATCTTTGGCGCCACGGTGGCAGTGCAACCTTTTGCGGCATCGGACCTGACGGTTGCCCTGACGGGCTATGCCGGGCGCGGCAGGGAGTTTGATGGCTTTCTGGTTGGCGAAGGCCATGCCTATTCCCTTGATATATCGGGCTCAGCGCGGGATGGGCGTTTGCGATACGGCCTTGGTGCTGCGATGTCGACCAAGGACGACGATGCGGAAGGGGCGGTCTATGATCCGGTGGATGGTCGCGCCTTTCTTGCGGAACTGTCCTATGATGCGATTGACGATGACGGTTCCGACAGCGGTATGGTGCGCACGCTGACCTTTGGCCTAAGCTATGCGCGGGTTGACTACGATTATTTCTCGCTGGCCAATCCCGAGTTGGTACCGTCGCAGGAAACCATACGGCTGACCGGGGATTACCTGACGGATACGACCACGGTCAGCGCCTATCTGGATCACCAAATCAACAATGTGAACGGGCCGGCTGATCTTGAGACTGACCGCATCATCACCGCCGGTGTCAGCGGCAGCCGCAGCCTGTTTTCGGATGGGAACGCACCGGGTTGGGCGGGGCTGGACCCGCAGCTGAACTTTCAGCTGGACTTCACCACGCAGGACAGGGTGCGCACGCCGCTGCTGGCCCCGCAGCCACTTGATCAAACCTCTGTCGTTCTTGGCGTCGATTTTGCGACCAGCTACGATACATGGAGTTGGTCGCTGGGCTATGCGTTTGAGTGGTATAATGATGAGTCCATTCTGAATGATGACAGCATCAGCAATGGGCTGAGCTTTGGGTTGGAGATGTTTCCAACCGACCGTCTGGCTTATGGTCTTAGCGGACAGGTCAACACGGTGGACGATTTTTCGGGGACGAATGTCGATGGCAACATCGCGGTTAACGCCAGCTATGAGCTGATCCCAGCGGAGCTTGTGCTTGGGGGCAGCTATCAGATGGATTTCTCGACCGAGACATTCGGCGTTAATGGCGGTGTTCTGGGCGCGGATCTGACCTGGGCCATGAGCGAGGCGGCTGATCTGGAGTTCAGTGCTGGTCTGGCACATGGTGATCAGGCGATTGTTGATGAGGTCGACTGGTTTGTCGGAGCGTTGTTGCGGTTCAAGACCAACTATATCCGGTAAGGGAGGCACTACATGTACAGATACATTCTGACCCTGCTGATCACGCTGCTTGCGATGCCGGCTGCCTCGGAAATTATCAGCGTCACAGCGACCCCGGCACGTATTGTGCTGGGGGAGGATGGACGTGCCAACATCCGTATCAGATACACGTTGCGCGTTCGGCCCGACGGGGGATCGGGCGTCGATTCCTATTCGTCAGACCTCTATCAGAACGGCAACGGGATCAGCGTTTTGGGCGGCACTATTTTTGTGCCGATCCCGGCAGCGGGCGGGGTTGTTACACGGCGCGCGACGGAAACCTTTACCATAAATAGCGGCCTTGTGGCTGACCTGCTGGGCGGTGGTTCACCGCATGGTGAGGTTGTCCGCACATTTACCTATGGCGGATCCGTCAAGACCGTCCGCATCCCGGTCAAGATCAGCGGGGCCAATGCCTCGGGCACGACTGATGTGCAAAACTTGTCAGTCTTTTTCGATGACCGCAGCCGCATAAAACAGGTTGCCCCTGGCGCGCGTGTGACGGCACAGGTGGTTTTGTCAGTGCGGGGGCGCGGCGTGATCACCGGGCGTTGGCTGATCAACGAGCCGGGCCGTGGCGGAACCTACCGCACCCTCAAGCAGGTACGCAAACCCTATGCCGGATCGCGTCGTGTCGTGATAAACAGCCCGGTTCTGCCTACCCGGCGACCGGGTACGTATCGATTGCGCTTTGCGCCCGACCTTTTGACCGAAATAGCGGTGTTGGAAGACGTGGCAACTGTACGCTACACGGTTCAGCCGCAGGGCGGGGCAGGGGCCTCGGGCGGGCTGTCCGCGCAGGGGCCGGCGGCGGCCACGGCACTGACTCTGGCAAGTCGCTTCAGTTGGGCGCCAACCAAGGGGGCTGTTGGGTATCAACTTGAGTTTGTGACCCAGCCGTCTAGCCGCATTGGTGGCGGGGCCTCGCGGGTTGCGGCGGTCAGTATGCCATCCTCGCGTCGGGACACCACGCTGAAGCCTTTCACTCTGGCGCGGATTGCCAATGCGGGTGGCCAGGTTTATTGGCGGGTGGTGGCACTGGACGGGCGCGGCCGTGCGCTGGCGGTGTCGGATTACCAACCGTTAGGCGGCGTGCGATGAGTGATACTGATCCAAAGCTTCTTTTGCAGGCAATGGCGGGCGGCGATAAGGCCGCCTTTGCCGCGCTTTACAAGCAGCTTGAGCGACCGATTTACAAATTTATCTGCTCTAGATTGAACGATCCATTCGAGGCAAGCGACATACTCCATGAAGTTTTCATTGATGCCTGGCGATCGGCTGATCGCTTTGAGGGGCGGTCATCTGTGAAGACCTGGATGATGGGCATTGCCTACAGGAAAACGATGGACAGGTTCAGAAAAATGAAACGGGTGACACTGACAGACGAAACACCAGAGCAGGTGGATGACACCGCCACTCAGATTGATTTGGTCGCAGCCGGACAGGAAGGCGAACATATCCGCTTTTGCCTGGACGAGTTGTCGGACGAACATCGCATGGCGGTTGAGATGGCCTTTTACGAGGACATGCCTTACCGCGAGATCGCGATAGCCGCCGATGCGCCGGAAGGTACGATCAAGACCCGCATCTACCACGCCAAGCAATTGCTGAAGCGCTGCTTGTCGGGGCGCATGGGGGAGGTCACGCTATGATGGACATGACCCCCGAAACCCGGCGCGAGATCGAAGAACTGTTGCCGTTTCTGGCAAATGACACCCTGGAAGGCGACGAGCGCCGCATGGTCGAAGAGGCCGTAGCTGCGGATGCGGACCTGGCCTGGGAACTCGACTATCTCAAAACGCTCAGGGCAGAGATTAAGTCACGCGACGTTGGCACGTCACCGGGCGAGTTTGGTCTGGCACGTCTGATGCGTGATATTGACGCTGATAGTGCTACGCCACAGTCGGAACAGTCCGACACCAATGTTGTTCGGCCCAAAGTCTGGCAATGGGCCGCTGCTGCAGCGGTTGCGTTGCTGGTGGCGCAAACAGCGCTGGTCTGGGGGCCGACAGGTCCGGGTATGGAGCTGGCTGGCGGCGGCGGTGCATCCTCGGACGGTCCGGTGCTGATCGTGGCGTTTTCCGAAAATGCCTCTGAAAGTGCCATTCGTCAGCTTCTGCTGACACAGGGACTGGAAGTGGTTGGCGGTCCATCAGCGCTGGGCCTTTACCGGGTCGCGGCAGAAAATGACGCGGCTGCGGATGCGGCGATATCGGCCCTGAAAGCGGCCAGTGGCGTCGTTGACAGCGTAGAGCGGGAGTGACCTAGATGTGCCTGATCCGAACCGCCACGATCCTTCTGGCTTTGATACCGGCGGTCGGTCTGGCACAGCAGACCGGTGGGCAGACAACCAATAGCTTTGCTCCGCCACCTTACAAGATTTCTGCCCCGCGCTGCGTTAGCCTTGGCGACAGCTTTAAGATCATCGGCTATCTTTCCATGTCGGGCAGTGATCGTATCTCGGCGGTGGTCAACCGTCGAGCGGTGCCGCTGCAGATCCGGTCCAATAACTACAGTTCCGTGGTGGTACGGATCAAACGCTCCAGCCCATTGCAGCCGGGCGAGACTTATTCGCTGATCTGGCACGCGGGCACGAATGTCTATGGCCAGCTTGGCAAGATCACGATGTGTGGTGCTAAGGGCACCCAGCAACCGGGCAGCGTATCGCGTGAACGGGCAGAGCGGGATGAGGTGCCGGGCCCGAATGGCCAGCCGGAATATATCGTTGCGGTGCCATCAGGGCAGGCGCAGGCTGCCACCCGCGCGTTGCAGGCCCGTGGCGCGACCCTGCTTCGGCAGCGCAATTTGCGCTCGCTGAACCGGGCCATTCTGGTTTTTGTCCTGCCGCGCAACCTGACCGAAGCAGACGCTCAGGGGCTCTTGAATGGCGCGGCACCGGGGGCTGTGATTGACGCGCATAACATCTATGAGTTTGCGCAAGCGCCAAGGCTCTATGCCGCGTCGATGATCCGCGATGACACCAGCCGTGTCTGTCAGTTGCGACGTGCGGTCAAGGTGGGCGTGATTGATGGGCCTGTGAATGCGGCCCATCCTGCATTGGCCCGGGCGCGGGTGACGCGGTTCTCGGCTTTAGCTAAAGGGGAGCGCCGCATCTCGGCCAATCATGGCACAGCTGTTGCGGCGCTGATTGCCGGATCGCCACAATCCGGGCCGTTGGCCGGTTTTGCCTCGGGCGCGCATATCTATGCAGCTGAGGCGTTTTCTGCCTCCAGCCGCTCGCCTGGTGCGAATGTTGAGAATATCGCGGTGTCGATGGATTGGTTGGTGGGCCAGAACGTGCGGCTTGTGAACATGTCCTTTGCTGGCGACCCGAATGTAACGCTGCGATCCGTTCTGGAAGCGGCGGCACAGCGCGGCACTGTGATGATTGCGGCATCCGGGAATGACGGGCGCGCTTTGGGGGCATATCCGGCTGCGGCACCAGAGGTGATCGCGGTTACCGCCGTCGATGCTGCCGGGCGGCTTTATCGCAAGGCGAACCGGGGTGCACATATCGAGTTTTCAGCCCCGGGCGTTGATGTCTACGCCGCAAAGGGAACAGGAGGCGGCTATCAGACGGGCACCTCCTTTGCGTCCCCCATCGTAACCGCGATTGCGGCGCGGCTGGCGGCGCGCGGTACACGCTCAACTTCGGCGATCCGCGATGCTTTGCGGGGCAATGCTGTGGATCTGGGCGCAACCGGGCGCGATTCGAAATTCGGTTGGGGGCTGATTCAGGCCAAAGGGTGCTAAAACGCAAATACGCGCGTTTGCAAGTCAGCCGGTCAAAAGCTGCTCGTCAAACCTGATGATATTTTTTTGAGGTGTTAGAAACAGGCGGATCCTAGATCCGCCTGTTTCGGTCAGCTAATTGACCAAAGCAAGAGTCCGGCAACAACCATGGCACTGATGGCTGCGATTGCCAGCCCGCGCCAATGCCCGCCATCGTCTTTTTCTACATCATCGCCCAGCCACTCATAAGCAAAGGCGCGGGTCGGATAGCGGGTTGCGCCGTGCATGATGCCGGTATCCGCGCGGGCATGCACGAATGGGGCGGTGCTTGGGTGGTGTGCGCCTTCTTCAAGGTAATAGCGTACCTCTGCTTTGCCGATATCGCGCAAGGCTTTGGTCCAGCGGCGACGGACCGCCAGCGGAAGCACAACCTTTTCTTCAACTTCGGCGTCGGCGGCCTGTCGTTCGCGTTCAACCCTGGCGGCCTCGGCATTCTTGCGGGCAGCCTCTGCCATCGCAGAAGACTTTTCCGCTAGGCGCGCTTTTACGCCAGGCCAGGCAGCCATCGCCTTTTCCCGGATTATTCCGATCCCATCGGCCGCATGCGTTGCGGCCTTCATCGTCGCGATCCGCACCACGCCGACGCCATCCGCAGCAGAATTAAGATACCAAAATGCCCGCACCCCTGCCACGGGCTCGTGGCGTTTGGATGCTATATTCTGAGCAATATTTTGCGAGAGACGTGACACGAATTCCACCTTTAGCAACGAATCGAAAGATACCTCAAGTATATTGTGGCAGCATATAGGCAGGCAAATGAACTGGAAATAGACAATTTGTTAAGGGGTTTCAGTGGCGGATTGTCGCAAATGTGGCAGAATGTGGCAAATTTGCCTTAATTTCCTGGCCTATGATTGAGTGCTTAAGTGACGGGTCTCGCTGTGCTAAGGATTGACGCAACGGGGGATCTATCAAACTTGCTTCGGGGAATACTTCATGCGCCTTCTACATCTTCTTCCTGCCGCACTGCTGGCAGTCTCAGCCTGTGATGTCACATCTTTGGGTCCGGTTGATACCGGCCCGGTTGCCATGACGCCCTTTACCTGGAAGGGCAACACGCCGCGTGATGTGCGTGCCTATGATATCAATGAATGCGAACTGGCCGGGCGTGGCCTGCCGCCGAATGCGACAGCCGAACAGATCGCTGCCGCATCTGGTACGGCGAATGACGTCCAGGTTGCCAAGTTCGTCAATCGTTGCCTGACCAACAAGGGCTATATCGTCACGGAAAAACCGGTCTGTACCGAGGCGGATCAAAACGCCGGAGAGTTCGTGCAGGGCGCGAACATTATGCCGCCGCTCAATCGGATCAAATGCATCGACCCGGCCCGGCGGGGCATGATCGTCGTCTGATGATCTTGTACGGCCTGAAGGCCTGCGACACCTGCCGCGCTGCCATTAAGGCGCTGCAGGCCGCAGGTCACGATGTAAGTTTTTTCGATATCCGCGCCACACCGCTGGAGCCTGCGCAGATCGCGCAGTTTCTGGAAGCCTTCGGGGATGCCCTGGTCAACCGCCGCTCCACTACCTGGCGGGGGCTGTCAGAGCAGGAGCGCTCCCGCCTGCCCGCAGAGTTGCTGGCCGACAACCCGCCCCTGATGAAGCGCCCGGTGATCGCTGATGCCAGGATCATGACCCTTGGCTGGGACACCAAGGTGCAGGGGCAGTGGCTTAGTTAGGGCCTGTGCACACTATTGCATAGTGCTGTTTTGTACAAAGTATCTGTTATGAATGAGATAACAGAAAGCCACTACGCGCTGATCTGCCCCTACTTACCGGTTCAGCGCGGGAATG
>NZ_JBTLNE010000091.1:0-8817 GCF_054457435.1 Halovulum sp. GXIMD14793
TGAGCAATTTGAGGGCTCCGCGCCCGGCGCGCTTGCCCAAAACGAAACCAACGAATATGAAAACCAGACCCGCAGACTCTCGTTATGAATGAGGGAGCCTCGGGGGGCAGGTCAGCGGCGGTAAGGATTTTCTTCATTCTCAATCTCCCTTGATACGCGCTTCGGAAAGGCGGAGCACGCAACAATTAGCAGCGTTTAAAGGCTTTTGTATCGTAAATCCGGAGACCTTGGGGCGTTTGTCACAGCCATTATCAGAGAATGCTAATCCCAAAAACAAACACGCGCTGCGGAAGCAGCGCGTGTATTAAAGTTCGCAGGCCTGAACTTTCACCGACATAGTCAACTAACTGAGTTGATCGGTATCGGCTCAAAGCTCAGCAAAGCTTACTATTAGTTAAGAGGTGCTTGATCTGGCTCTGGCTCAGGATCGTCATCATCGCTGGTTGCGATAGCGATGCCGATTGCGATGGCAGCCAGGCCCAGAACGATCCAACCCGCGTTTGAGCCAGCAGGCTGTGCGACTTCTTCTTCGACAACAACGAAGGGCTCAACGTTGCCAGCCTGCAGCGGTGCCGCGAGCAGCGCCAGAGCGAAAGCAGATGTTACAAGCTTTTTCATTTATTTTCCTTTCAGGTGCATAAGTTCAGGTGCATAAGAAATCTTTTGATCTAGACGCTGCTAGATGGGGCGACGATCTTTAGATTTCAAACGATTATCACGGCAGTGGCTCTGGCTCAGGATCGTCATCATCGCTGGTTGCGATGGCGATGCCGATTGCGATGGCAGCCAGGCCCAGAACGATCCAACCCGCGTTGGAACCCGCAGGCTGTACGACTTCTTCTTCGACAACAACGAAGGGCTCAACGTTGCCAGCCTGCAGCGGGGCAGCCAGCAGCGCCAAAGCGAAGGCAGAGATGGTTAGTTTTTTCATTGATATTCTCCTTGGCAGTACAAAACACGGCTTCGGCGACAGGCCGAATCCTCTGGTTAACGATTAATATCCTGAAAGGGTTCCACGCAATGGAACTTATGTCTTTGCGTGGAATCCCGAGGATACTGCAGCGATTTCGCCACAGGCATCTAGATCACCAACACTTGTGTACCGACCTTGCACAGACCGAACAGTTCGGCGATGTCCTCATTGTACAAGCCGATACAACCGTTTGAGGACTTTCGCCCGATCTTACGTGTGTCGTTTGTGCCATGGATACGGTAATAGCGCCATGACAGATACAACGCGTGGGTTCCCAGGGGATTTTGCGGTCCTGGGCCAACATATTCAGGCAGCTCTGGATTCCGCTTCAACATATTGGGTGTTGGGCGCCAATCAGGGCCGACGCGCATTTGGACCACCTTGGTACGGCCGGTACGGGTCAGTTCCGGGGTCAGCGGCACAGAGGTCGGATAGACATTATAGGTCGTCCCCGCTTCATCCCAGAAATGCAGCACACGGGCGCGAGTATCTACCAAAACCACCCCGTTACGGCGGTTGGGAAAGTGTTGTTGCCAGTCGCGGGCCAGAAAACCCGAGATACGGCGTTGCAATTTAGGTTGCCCGGACAGGGCATTTGCCGGTTGAGACGACCGTTGGGCGATCTCGGCGGCGGGCGTGCAGGCACTTGTCAGTCCGGTGAGAGCAGCACCGGCCGAAAGCATTGTAAACTGCCGCCGGTTCAGGCGATCAGATTGAGGCATAACGCATCCCTTCACAAGAGAATCAGCAGAAAGTGCGACTCTAGGCATCGCAAGCCCTGCAATCAATTGAGCACGGAATCATCAAATGTCACCGTGCTGTTGAAACAACCATTTGAAACCTTGTCGGTTTGAGATAGGACATCGGTTCAAAATATCAGGCAGAACGGACTCGCAGTTATGATGATCAGATCTTTGGTTACCGCCCTTATGTTGGCCACGCTGAGCGCATGTGACACGACCGGCATTGCCCCGGGCGTGCCGTTTATCAGTGATGCACGCGCCAACGAAGTGCGCACGCGCCATCTTGATCTGGTAAACGCACTTAGGGCAGAGCGTGGGCTGCGTCCCCTTTCGCTATCGGCAAGGCTGACCGCTGCGGCGCGTACCCAAGCCCGTGACATGAGCAACCAGAAACGCGCCTGGCACTTTGGATCTGATGGGACTTCACCCAAGGATCGTGCGGTGCGGGCGGGCTATGCCGGACGTGTGCTTGCGGAGAACATCTCGGAAAGTGTCGATAACGAGTTGCAGGTGTTTCAAAGCTGGGTCGCTGATCCAATTACCCGGCAGGGCATGCTGCACCCGGCAGCATCTGACATGGGATTGGGTTGGTATCAGGATCCCAATGGCAAGCTGTGGTGGGTGCAGGTGATCGGTGGTGGCGCGCGTGGTCTGGGGTCCTGATCTTTAGCTCTGGATCATGATGGGCGTGCCCATACGGACCATGGCATAGATCTCTTCGATTTCGCGGTTGCGCACCGCGATGCAGCCAGCGGTCCAGTCCGGGCCGCCCTTGTCGATGCCGCGGCGCGGCCCGCCATGTATGAAAATATCCCCGCCCGGTTCCACGCCCAGCGTTTCTGCCCGCGCCATATCCTTGGTATTCGGATAGTTGATCCCAAGGCTCAGGTGGAACTTGCTGTTCGGGTTCTTGCGGTCGATGAAATAAAGCCCCTCGGGCGTGCGACCATCGCCTTCGGCCTGTTTGTGGCCCGCAGGGTTGAAGCCCAGATTAACCCGATAGCTGCGCAGCGCTTTATGCCCCTGCACAAGATGCATGCGGCGTTCGGATTTACTGATCACAACATGGTCGGCGACGGGAAGATGGGCGTAGCCGCGTGAACAGGCTGAAAGGCCCAACGCGGAAGCACCCAGCGCAAAGTTGCGTCTGCTCAGTTTAATCGACATCTGTACTACCTCAATATGTCGCCTATTTTCTGGCAACTTGCCGAGAGAATATGTCGTTATGGTTAATAGCACAACGCGATTGCGAGCGTCGCATCAAATTTCAGCGAATTTGTAGCGCGCACGTCACGCGACAGTTTGACCGGCTATTTCTTGAAAACCGTCGCGTTCAGAAAATACCCGGTAAAGCAGCGCAGGCTTTTTAACAGGCCCATCTTTTCTTCGTTCCGAAAGACGCGCCAGGTGTGCCGCGCGGCCTTCAGTTTATTGGCCGACAAAGCGGTGCTGACGATGCGGCGTGTGGTCAGCAGTTCAGGCAGGCCGATGGCACCATGACCGCGCCGCAGCAGCGAAAGCCAATGCGCGTAGTCCTGCCGCATGGGAAGGTCGGGAAAGTAGCTTCGGCCAACCTTTTCCCGGTCCAGGATCACGGTCGAGCAGCCGATCGGATTTCCATAGAGAATGGTCTCATAGCGCATTTCTGCTGGTGGAATGCGGCTTGAGACCTGACCGGTGGCTTCATCCAGATTTTCATAGCCGGTGCAGGACAGCACCGCATTGGATGAGGCCATCGCCGCCAGTTGTTTGGTCAGTTTTTCCGGGCGCCACAGATCGTCGCTGTCGAGAAAGGCAAGATAGCGCCCGCGGGCCAGCCGGAGCCCGATATTGCGGCTGCGCCCAGGACCGCGGTTCTTGCCGGACAGAACCGGCCGGATACGTTTGTCGTCCAGTGCGGCGATGTTCTGCGCGATCTGTGTCTGGACCTCTTCGCCGGACCCGTCGTCAACAACGATGATCTCAAGATCATCAATGCCTTGTGCACGCACACTCTCGATGGCCTCGATGACGCGCACCGGGTCTTTGTAGGTCGGGATGATGACCGAGACGCTGGGTGTTGCGGGCATGGGCCGTTGTCACTCTTTTGATGGTCTGCACTGATCTGCTGGCCTTAGTGTGGGGACAGCTGGATGTCGACGACTGTATCTGGAATGTCCGCTGTGACAACCATCCTATGCATCAGAACCCCAGAGCGCAGCCATCCTTGCGCGGGTCTGATCCGCCGGTCATCACGCCAGTGGTCAGGTCCAGATGGATGGCTTGCGCGCCGCCGATAGCGGTATCAGGGGTTTCAACCCTGTGGCCCTTTTGCGCAAGTGCGGTGTGCGCCGCCGTGTCATATCCGCGTTCCAGCTGAAGCACACCATCATAGGCAAAGGAACGGGGCAGGGTGATCGCCTGCTGCACATCCATGCCGTAATCCACGACATTGGACAGGAACCGGGCGTGACCGCAGGCCTGGTACTGACCGCCCATAACACCGAAGGGCATCAGGAACTCACCGGGTTTGCGCAGCATTGCCGGGATGATGGTGTGCATGGGGCGTTTGCCGGGCCCGGCCTCGTTCGGGTGGCCTTCGCTAAGGCTGAAACCGGCACCGCGATTGTGCAACAGGATGCCGAACTCGGGCGACATGAGGCCCGAGCCGAAGCTGTGGAAAATGGAGTAGATCAGTGACACGGCCATGCCTGAGCTGTCGACAACACACAGATAGACCGTGTCCTTATGTATAGCTTCCGACGCTGCGGCGGGGGAGGCCAGCGCTTTGCCGGGGTCAATCAGCGCGGCCAGATCGCGGGCGGTCTGCGGCGACACCATGTGATCCAGATAAGGCGCCGCGTTTGCGGCATCCGCGACGAAGCGGTCGCGTGTATCATAGGCCAGTTTGGCGATCTCGGCCTCCAGATGGGCGCGCTCCGCGCCTGCCGGATCAAGCGCGGCGAGATCGAACTCTGCCATCATGTTTGCCATCAGCACGGCGATCGCCCCTTGCCCATTGGGCGGCAGTTCGATCAGCTCATGACCACGGTATTGGCCGATGATGGGCTCGACATACTCGGCCGTGCTGGTGGCAAAATCCTCCAGCGTGTGGCAACCACCAACTGCGGTCAGGGCGGCGACCATGTCCTCCGCCACTGCCCCCTCGTAGAAACCGGCATGCCCATCCATGGCGATACGCCTCAGCGCCTCTGCCTGTTTTGGGCTGCGGAATATCGTGCCGGGGCTGGGGGCCTTGCCGGCAAACAGAAAGTCCTGCCGCGCCGCGCCCTGCAGGGCATCGACGGAATTGGCCCAGTCGAAAGCCACGCGCGGCGCAACGGGGATCCCTTGTTCAGCATAGTGGATCGCGGGGGCGAGCGCGGTTTTCAGGCCCAGCTTTCCCCAATCCTGCGACAATTTTACAAAGCCCGCAACGGCACCGGGAACGGTCACAGCGTCCGCGGTATGAGTTGGCATCACCTTATGCGCGGCTCGCAACTTCGCAGGATCAAGGCCCGCCGGCGCCCGGCCCGACGCGTTCAGCCCGACGATACGATCCTCACTGGCGGGGCGGATCAAGGCAAAGCAGTCCCCACCGATCCCGGTCATCTGCGGTTCGCAAATCCCCAGCAATACAGCAGCCGCCAACACAGCATCGACTGCATTACCGCCTTGTTCCAACGTCTGCACGGCCACCTTGCTGGCCAAAGGATGAGAGGTGGCAGCCATGCCATTGACGGCCAGAACGACAGAACGGCCAGGTTGGTGAAAGTCGCGCATTATTGGTGTCCAGATCGGTTTTGAGGTCCGAGACCACCTTATATGGCTGAGCGCGGTTCTGTCATCAGCTTCTTTGCACGGCTGACTTTGTTCTGATTGCCGCAGACACACCAAAGCGATGGGACGTGTCCTTTGCTTCTGGGACAGACAAATCGGTGCAGCTGATATTGTGTGGAGATCGTTGCCAGCGAGCACCTCTGGCGCCTCGGGATTGAGTGGGGGCTGAAACCCTTGGCGCCAGAGAGAAGCTCGCTTGAGCAACAAGTATCTTATCGTTTAGATTCGCGGCGATGTAATGCTCGAATTGTGTCGCCAAAGTGATTTCGTTAAGAACTTGCTGCCATCTTTGCCGTACTTGCGAAATGGTGTCGGATAGGGGATGCTGTGCTTATGGCTGACGTCTTTTCACCGTCCTCGAATAGTAATCCCACAGATTATCAATGCGTTGCGTTCCATCGCACGGAATTGGCCAAGATCATGCCGGTCTATGGTCGCATGGTCGCGACGGGTGATTGGCGGGATTACGGGATTTCACATCTTAAGGATGTTGCCATCTTTTCGATCTTTCGCCACACCGCAGAGCATCCGATTTACCGGGTGGAGAAACGGCCCGCGCTGGCCCGCAAGCAGGGGCAATACTCGGTCATTGGTATGGATGGCCGCATCCTGAAGCGGGGCCACGATCTGGAGCAGGTGTTGAAGGTGTTGGAACGCAAGATGATCCGCGCGGTGCGCTGAGCCGAAACGCCTTACAGGCGGCGTTTCGCGGTTACATCACCATAGCCGTTGGTGTGGATCCGGGTGATGACCTCTGCCAATGGTTCGCGGGCCACTGCCATATGGGCTGCGTTGGCGTGGAGCAGGGTTTCTGGATCCAACATCATGCCGATATGGCCCTTCCAGCAGATCAGGTCACCGCGTTGTAGCGGTCCGTCAATCTCGGTGCCGATCCCAGCCAGCATGTCCGAGTCCCTTGGCAGGGAAACGCCGGTTGCCGCATGGGACAGTTGCACCAGGGCAGAGCAGTCCAGACCGAAGGCGCTGCGCCCACCCCAAAGATAGGGCAAACCCTCGAACCCTTCGGCCACCGCGACAGGATCATTGGCAAAGGGTTGCAGATCGCCGACATGCTGGACCGGGCAATACCCGCCGCCCGCAACCGCCACGAAATCCCCATCGGTGCCGGTTGTTGTCAGGCGGCTGCATTGGGACATCGCCTCCAGCGGACGGGTCTTGAGATTGGGTTCGGGATAAAGATGCGTGACCAGCGCCGTCACCTGCGAGGTCGGGTCTTCATGCTGGCGCAGGCCGGTGCGTGAGACATAGCCGACATAGCCGTCGGTCTCGGACTGACCCCAGGCAAGGCCGGTCTCGGGGTCATCGTCATAGACGGTGAATGTCTCCCCCAGCAGCAACTGGCTGGCCAGTCCGGCGGTGCGCGCTGGCTGTGCGGTCAGGTCAAGCACCGGGGCAGAAACGGTCATCTTATGCCCTTCGGCAAAGCGGGGGGCCTCGACCTGACCGCGCAGATGTGCTGCGGCCAGATCGGGACGGGCAGGGGTCAGGCGGGGATCGAAATTCATGCGAAACGTTCCTCTAGCATGGTCAGAAGGGCCCGCGCGCCTTGGCAGGCCCCGCCAGCAGGGTGGCCGGGCTTGGCCGATGGCGTCCAGCCATAGCAGTCGATATGGGCAAAGGCCGGGGTTTCGGTGACAAAGCGGCGCAGGAACAGCGCTGCGGTGATCGCCCCGGCCATGCCGCCTTTGGGCGCGTTGTCCAGATCGGCGATACCCGGCTCGATCATGCTGTCATACGGGTCCCAGAACGGCATCCGCCATAGGGGGTCACGGGCTGTGTCGGCGGCGCTCAGAATATCTGCCGCCAGCGCGTCGTCATCCGTGAAAACCGGGGGTAGATCGGGCCCAAGAGCCACCCGCGCTGCGCCGGTCAGGGTCGCCATGCACAGGATCATGCGGGGCGTTTCCTCATCCGCCAGCGTCAGCGCATCGGCCAGCACAAGACGCCCCTCGGCATCGGTGTTGTTGACCTCAACCGTCAGCCCCTTGCGCGAGGTCAGGATGTCACCGGGCCGGAACGCCCCCGCAGAGATGGAGTTTTCCACCGCCGGGACCAGCACCCGCAGCCGGATCGGCAGGGCCAGAGCCATGATCATATGCGCCAGCCCCAGAACGGTTGCCGCCCCGCCCATATCCTTTTTCATCAGCCCCATTGAAGCACCGGGCTTGATATTCAGCCCGCCTGTGTCAAAGCAGACCCCCTTGCCGACCAATGTGATGGCAGGAGCGGCCGGATCCCCCCAGCGCAGATCCAGCAGACGCGGCACCTGATCCGAGGCTCGCCCCACAGCATGGATCATAGGCAAATTGGCGGAAAGCAGGTCATCGCCAAGGGTTGTGGTGACATCGGCATCGAATTTAGCCGCCAGTTCGCGAACCGCCGCTTCCAGCCCATCGGGTCCCATGTCGGAGGTTGGCGTGTTGATCAGATCACAGGTCAGCGCCACCCCTGCGGCGATGGTCTCCAGCCTTGCGGCATCGACCGTGTCCGGGGCCACCAGATGCGCCGCGGCCTCTGGCTGGTTTTTATAGCGGTCAAAGCGGTACTGGGTCATCAGCCAGCCGAGGGCGGTTTCCTCGGCCAGTTCGCGGCTTTGTTCCGTCGCAATCCGATAGTGACCCGCTGGCAGTACATTGGCTAAGGCGCCCAGATGAAACCTGCCACGTTGGCGGGTTGTCTGATCGCCGAACCCGGCCAGAACCTGGGTTGGTGTGCCATCCGTGCCGGGGACCAGCAGAACTTGCCCGGCTTTCCCGCTGAACCCGTTCGCCTCTGCCCAGTTCAAGGCTTGGCTGGGCAGTGTGGCCATCTGCTCGGCCGATTTGTCAGCGTCGATCACATGGATCGGCGTTGCCCCGGGCTGTTTTGAAAATGTTGCTGCCATGCTCATGCTGCCTTAAATCTGCGCTTTAGGTCACAGTAATCGGTTTCGTTGCGGGCTGAAACCGGGCTTTCAATACATGTTTGAATAGTCAGAGCATATGGACGCGCAGGATAATCCCGCTTAGCGATAGTCCAACTACAAAGGAGACGAGTAGATGGGTATCGTCGTTCACCCTGATCTAAGCAAATTGGCAGACGCGTTTCTTCTCTAGAACTGGGGGATTGAGGGGTCACCGTCCATTTTGAGGATTGAGTTTCGTACTAGGGCCTGTTAACACTTAATCATCTCCACGATGAGGGTGACGTTCAGAAAGGCGCGGTACATGACATCAAGCTTTTCGAATCTTGAGAAGATACGTCGGAAGCCTTTCAGCCTTC